>NZ_JBDPLT010000119.1:0-859 GCF_039871775.1 Plantactinospora sp. B5E13 | reverse complement strand
ACCTCGGCGGCAACTCCCTCCAGGTCATCCGGGTCGTCAACCGACTCAACAACGCCTTCGGCACCACCCTCGGAGTCCGCGACTTCTACACCGCCCCGAACATCGCCACCCTCGCCAACCGCATCGAGGAGAACGTGCTGGCGAATCTGAGCCAGGACGACCTGGCCCAGTTGCTCGACGACGAAGGAGACGGCCGCCATGGCTGACCGGCTGAAGCAGAGCACCGAGCTGTCCCCCAGCGAGCGGGCCCGGGTGATGGAGCGGCTGATCCGGCGGCGGGCCGCGCAGCAGGCGGCGGACGCCGACCGGATCCCGCGGCGCCCGCCGGGCCAGCCCGTGCCGTTGTCGTTCGGTCAGGAGGCGCTCTGGTTCGTCGACCAGCTCGACCCCGGGCAGTCCACCTACAACCTGCCGCTGCTCTACCGGCTGCGGGGGCGGCTCGACATCGAGGCGCTGCGCCGGTCCCTGGAGATCGTGGTCGACCGGCACGAGGTGCTGCACACCACGTACGAGGCCCGGGACGGTGAGTCCTACCAACTGCTATCCCCACAGGGGTCGTTCCCGCTGCCGGTCGAGGACGTCTCCGTCCTGCCGGTCGAGGAGCGGGAGGAGGCGGCCCGGCAGGCGGCCTCCCGGGAACGGCACGTGCCCTTCGACCTGACGTCGGGCCCGCTCTTCCGGGCCCGGGTGGTCCGGTTGTCCGAAGAGGAGCATCTGCTCTGCCTGACGTCGCACCACAGTGTGGCGGATGGGTGGTCGGTGGGTTTGTTGAATGGTGAGTTGTCGGTGTGTTATGGGGCGTTGGTGGGGGGTGGGGAGCCGGTTTTGGGGGAGTTGCCGGTGCAGTTTGGTGATTTTG
>NZ_JBDPLT010000118.1:0-864 GCF_039871775.1 Plantactinospora sp. B5E13 | reverse complement strand
TGCTGCGGGTGCCGCACCTGGTGCTCTGCGTCAACAAGATGGACCTGGTCGACTGGTCGCAGGAGGTGTTCGAGCGGATCGCCGACGAGTTCACCGCGTTCGCGGCCAAGTTGGAGGCGCCGGACCTGTCGGTCGTCCCGATCTCGGCCCTGCACGGCGACAACATCGCCACCCGGTCGGCGAACACCCCCTGGTACGAGGGTCCGTCGCTGCTGCACCACCTGGAGCATGTGCACATCGCCTCGGACCGTAACCTGGTCGACGTACGGTTTCCGGTGCAGTATGTGATCCGGCCGCAGTCGACCACGGTCACCGACTACCGGGGCTATGCCGGGCAGGTCGCCTCCGGGGTGTTGAAGCCCGGTGACGAGGTGATGGTGCTGCCGTCCGGGTTCACCAGCCGGATCGCCGTGATCGAGACCGCGGACGGGCCGGTCGATCAGGCGTTCCCGCCGATGTCGGTGACGGTGCGGCTGGAAGACGAGATCGACATTTCTCGGGGTGACCTGATCTGTCGGCCGAACAACGCCCCGGCGGTGGCGCAGGACATCGAGGCGATGGTCTGCTGGATGGACGAGACCAACCCGTTGCGGGTCGGCGGCAGGTACGCGATCAAGCACACCACCCGGGCCGCCCGGGCCGTCATCCGGAACCTGTACTACCGACTCGACGTCAACAGCCTGCACCGCGACGAGACCGCGGACGAACTCCGACTCAACGAGATCGGCCGGGTCCGACTACGGACCACCGTGCCACTGCTCGCCGACGAGTACCGACGCAACCGCACCACCGGCGGTTTCATCATCATCGACGAGACCACGAACCGCACGGTCGGCGCCGGCATGATCGTCGAGGCCGGCTGAG
>NZ_JBDPLT010000117.1:0-916 GCF_039871775.1 Plantactinospora sp. B5E13 | reverse complement strand
AGGTCCGGCGCCTCCAACTTGGCCGCGAACGCGGTGAACTCGTCGGCGATCCGCTCGAACACCTCCTGCGACCAGTCGACCAGGTCCATCTTGTTGACGCAGAGCACCAGGTGCGGCACCCGCAGCAGCGAGCACAGGAACGCGTGCCGACGGGACTGCTCGACCAGCCCCTTACGGGCGTCGACCAGGATCAACGCCAGGTCGGCGGTGGACGCCCCGGTCACCATGTTCCGGGTGTACTGGATGTGGCCCGGGGTGTCGGCGATGATGAACTTCCGCCGCGGGGTGGCGAAGTAGCGGTACGCCACGTCGATGGTGATGCCCTGCTCCCGCTCGGCCCGCAGCCCGTCGGTGAGCAGCGCCAGGTTCGTGTACTCGTCACCCCGGGCGCTGCTGACCGCCTCCACCGCCGCCAACTGGTCGGTGAACAGCGACTTGGTGTCGTAGAGCAGACGGCCGATCAACGTCGACTTGCCGTCGTCGACACTGCCCGCGGTCGCGAACCGCAACAGGTCCATCGCCCGGGTCTCGGTGGGGAGCACGCTGGCCGTCATCAGAAGTACCCTTCCCGCTTACGGTCTTCCATCGCCGCCTCGCTGACCCGGTCGTCACCCCGGGTCGCACCACGCTCGGTGATCCGGGTCGCCGCCACCTCCTCGATCACCTTCTCCACGGTGTCCGCCTCCGAGCGGACCGCAGCCGTGCAGGAAGCATCACCGACGGTGCGGTACCGCACCCGCGCGGCGAACGGCGTCTCCCCCGCCCGAGGCCGGACGAACTCGTTCACCCCATACAACATGCCGTCCCGCTCCACCACCTCACGCTGATGCGCGTAGTAGATCGACGGCAACTCCAACCGTTCCCGGGCGATGTAGTGCCAGACATCCAACTCGGTCCAGTTCGACAACGGGAACAC
>NZ_JBDPLT010000116.1:0-918 GCF_039871775.1 Plantactinospora sp. B5E13 | reverse complement strand
GAGCGATTTTCATCCTGCGTAGCGGTTCGCTTCGACGTGGTGCAGGACGAGGATGGCCTGCACGATCGCGGTGGCGCGGCGCGGGCAGCAGCGCAGCTTGGCCAGGACCTTCCAGGTCTTGAGGGTGGCGATGGCTCGTTCGCCGCGAGCGCGGATCCTCGCGTGTGCCCGATTGACTGCCTTCTGCCGGCGTGACAGCTTCGGCCGGAAGCGGCGCCGCTTGAACGGTGTGCGCACGCTGCCCCGAGCGCCTTGGTAGCCCTTGTCGGCGAAGGTCATCACGTCCGCGCTGGTCAGCTTGTCGATGATGCCGTGGACTCGGGCGGCGGTGAGGTCGTGTGCTGAGCCGGGCAGCGCCGGTGAGGCCCACACGAGCCGGCCAGCCGGGTCGGCGATGACCTGCACGTTCACGCCATGGCGCTTGTGCTTGCCGGAATAGTACGGCTTCTGGTCCGCCACCCGGTCGATCGGAATCAGCGTGCCGTCCAGGATCACGTACGCCAGGCGCCGGATGCGCCGCATCGCCGTGGTCAGGTCCTCGGCGGCCGCTGCGATCAGCATGATCGCTTCCCGCACGTAGCGCCAGGCAGTGGCGACACCGACGGCGAACCCTGCGGCGAGCCGGGTGTAGGTGTCACCGTTGCGCAGGTGGGCCAGGGCGAGCAGTGCCTGCCGGCCCGGGTCGAGGCGCCGCCACCGGGATCGGTGCTGTTTACGATGCGCTCGGATGAGGTCAGCCAGGTGGTTCAGGGTTCGGCTGGACAGCGGGATCGTGGAGGGGTAAGACAGCACAGGCGAGGCTCCCGGTCGGGGCATCGGATCTTGGTCGACTGCTGTCTTACCTGGAGCCTCGCCCTCATCGATCTCCGGGCCCGCCGCACCCACCCTGAGCTGCAAGATCAGCTTGGAAAAGACTCA
>NZ_JBDPLT010000115.1:0-950 GCF_039871775.1 Plantactinospora sp. B5E13 | reverse complement strand
ACGGGCGTACCGTCCATAGCGGACAGCTTTTGATAAGGACGTGGAGCCATCGGTAGACAGGTTCTTGCGACGGAATCGGTCTCCGAGAGGGCTCCACGTGATCACCTATTCTGCCAGGCTCGACGTGCCCAGGGAACTCGTGCGTCACGTGGCGCGTCTGCTTCGCGCCGAGCGTCGGGCGGTGGGCACCCGCCGCCACGCGAGGGCGTTGACGTGCTTCTACCAGGCGCTTCTGGTGCTGGTGTGGTTCCGTAAGGGTGAGGACAAAACCACCCTCGGGGCCGGCTTCGGGGTGTCGCGGGCGACCGCGTACCGGTACGTCGCCGAGGCCGTGCGGGTCCTCGCGGCGCAGACACCGACCCTGCACGACGCCCTGGCCCGGGTCGCCGCGGACGGCTGGTCGCACGTGATCCTGGACGGGAAGCTGTTCGACACCGACCGGGTCGCCGAAACCACCACCAGCGTGAAAGGCAAAACGATCGACGCCTGGTACTCCGGAAAGCACCGCGACTTCGGCGCGAACATCCAAGCGATCATGCGCCCAGACGGGCTACCGATCTGGACCTCGGATGCGATGCCAGGACATCTACACGACCTGACCTGCGCACAGGAGCTCGACATCACCGGCGCGCTGTACTGGGCCGCTTCAGCGCTGGATCTGCCGGCCCTGGCCGACTCCGGCTACGAAGGCTCTGGCCAGGGCATCCACACCCCATACAAGCAACCCTCCGATGGCCACCGCCTCGCCGTCGACAACCTCACCCACAACACGATCCTTCGATCCATGCGGTGCCTCGGAGAACGCGGCTTCGCAATCCTGACCGGCCGCTGGCGGACCCTTCGTCACACCACCGCCAGCCCACGGCAGATCGGCGACATCGTCCGCGCCGCTCTCCACCTCACCCACTTCGAATACCGATACCTACCGAATCCATGCTGAGATCACGTCA
>NZ_JBDPLT010000114.1:0-956 GCF_039871775.1 Plantactinospora sp. B5E13 | reverse complement strand
ACAGGGAAGGGTGTCGTTGTCTGCTCGTGACTGCCGACATCGACACCCTTCTGACTGCACTGTACGTGTTCGTAGACGATCACCTGGTACCGCATCGCCGCCGTCCCGGCCGTCCCCGGCAACTGTCCGACGCCGAGCTGATCTGCCTGATGATCACCCAGGTGTTGTTCGAGTTCCCTCGCGAACGGCACTGGATCCGCTGGGCCGGCACCCACCTCCGAGACGCCTTCCCGTACCTGCCGACCGCGTCCGGTTACGGCAAACGAGTCCGCGGCAGCGGCCAGCTCATCGCCACCGTGCTGCGAGCCCTGGCACATGTCACCCCGACGAGTGCCCCGATCCTGCGGCTGATCGACTCCACCCCGGTGCCGTGCGGCACCTCTCGCGAGACCGCGAAACGCTCGGACCTGGCCGGAGACGCCGGCTACGGCTACAGCGCCTCACACTCCCGCTACTTCTGGGGCATGCGCCTGTATCTCCTCGCGACGGCCGAGGGCATGCCGGTGCTGTGGTGCCTGGCCCATCCGAAACTCGACGAGCGTGAGGTGATGGCCGCCCTCATCGAGGCCGACCACCACCTGATCGCCGAGGGGCAGGTCATCCTGGCCGATCGCGGCTTCGCCAGTCCGGAGTTCGATCACTTCTGCGACCTGCGGAACATCCACCTCGTCCGGCCGAAACGCGCGAACGCCAAGGCCGACGCCCCACGCACCCCGGCCGAGAAAGCCCTGCTCCGCGCCCGCCAATGGATCGAGTCGATCTTCCAGAGCCTGAAAGGTCAGCTCTCCCTGGAACGACACGGAGCCCGCCGCCACGACGGCCTGTTCGCCCGCGTCGGTCAGCGCCTCCTCGCTCTGGCCGCTGTGATCTGGCACAACACCAACATCGGCGCACCCAACCCACGATCACTCATCGCGTACGACCATTGACCAGCAAAGATTTAGGACTCAATCATC
>NZ_JBDPLT010000113.1:0-982 GCF_039871775.1 Plantactinospora sp. B5E13 | reverse complement strand
ACGAGTTGTTCCGAATCCCGGTCAGTGGTCGTAGGCGATCAGTGACCGGGTGACGGGTGCACCGGTCTTGTTGTTGTGCCAGATCGCGGCGGTCATCGCGAGGAGGCGTTGGGCCACCCGTACGGCGACGCCGGCGAAGGTGCGTCCGCCGTGTTCCTCCAGATCAAGCTGGCCCTTGAGTGTGTCGTTGACCGACTCGATGAGCTGTCGGACCTTCTTGAGCATCGGTTCGCCGTAGCGCGTCTTCTCCTTCTTGCGGGACGGGCGTAGCAGGGTGATGCCCTGCTCGGCGAGGTCCCGCTCGAGTGGTCTGGACGCGAAGCCCTTGTCGCTGATCAGCAGGATGCCGTCGTGTTCGGCGACGACGCCGGCCTCCACCTCCAGCATCGCGGCGAGGACCTCCCGCTCGCCGAGTTTCGGGTTGGCCAGGGCCCACAGGATCGGCATCCCGGTCGGGGTGCACACCAGGTACAGCCGTAAACCCCAGAAGAACCGGGAGTGGGAGGCGCAGTAGCCGTATCCGGCCCAGCCGGCCAGGTCCGAGCGTTGCACGGTGGGTCGGGACATGCCGCACGGCACCGGGGTGGAGTCGACGATCCAGTGGTTGTCGAACCAGAAGTCACTGTCACGGGCCAGTTCCCGGATCACCTTCTTGACCAGCGGCAGGGCGGCGCGCAGCCGCTTGTTGTATCCCGGTCGTTGTGGCAGGTACGGGAACATGCCGGCCAGATGGATGCGGGCGTAGCGGATCCAGTGGGCTTCCGAGCGGGCGCCGAGCAGGACCTGCGCCACGGCCAGGCACACCAGTTCGGAGTCGGTCAGCAGCGGCGGCCTGCCGCGCCACCGGGGCGTGCGGATGCTGTCGTCGATCTTCACGTACAGTGCGGTCAAGAGGGTGTCCAGGTCTTGCGTCACAACATGATCTTGGATGCCCTCTCCTCATGCCTGGACATCGACCCCTGACTTCGGAACTACTCGTCTA
>NZ_JBDPLT010000112.1:0-1062 GCF_039871775.1 Plantactinospora sp. B5E13 | reverse complement strand
CTAGGCCGTGTGTCATAAGTGCCGTTCGAGTCTCCGAAGCCAGGTGTCGATCATGCTGATGGTGGCGGTGGCTTCGTAGCGCACGGCGAGTTTGTCGTAGCGGGTGGCCACGGCGCGGTGTTGTTTGAGCAGGTTGATGCCGCACTCCACGGCGTGACGCTGCCGGTATGCGCTGGGGTCGAAGGCCGGTGGACGGCCACCCGCCGACCCCTTCTTACGTCGGTTCGCGGCCTGGTCGGCCTTGACCGGGATGACGCAGCCGATGCCACGCCGGCGCAGGTAGCTCCGGTTGGCCTTGCTGCTGTACGCCTTGTCGGCCAGGACCCGCTCCGGCCGACACCGGGGCCGACCGACGCCGAGGCGAGGCACCCGGATGCGGTCCAGCACGGTGGTGAACTGCGGGCTGTCGCCACGCTGCCCACCGGTGACCACAAACGCGAGTACCTTGCGGCCCTGCTCACAGGCCAGATGCAGCTTCGTCGTCAGACCGCCACGCGAGCGACCCAGCGCGTGATCGGCCGGCTCGACGGCGCCGGACCCGCCCGGCGGCTCGACCTGCGTGTGACTGTCCCGGCGGGCACCAGCGGCGTGCTGATGCGCCCGGGCGATCGTGGAGTCCACACTCACGTCCCAGGTGATCAACCCGAACGCGTCGGCCCGACCCTGCAACCCGGCCAGGATCCGCGCCCACACCCCGGCCCGCTGCCAGTGCCGGTACAGCCCGTACACCGTGCGCCAGTGCCCGTAGCAGTCCGGCACGTCCCGCCATGGCGCACCCGTACGGACCCGCCACCTGATCCCGTCAATCAACTGCCGCTTGCTCCACTTCGGCGGCCGACCCGGCTTCTTCGGTCGGGGCAGCAGCGGCTCCAACACCGCCCACTGCGCGTCGCTCAGGTCGTGCCGCCTCGTCACCGCTACGCTGGCCACGAGGTCTCCGTGCAGATGGTTGTCTTGGTCGATAACCCATCTACCGGAGACCTCACCGCATCCCGGTCACCGACACGCCCAGCCGATCTACCTCACAGCCAGGACCACAGGGCACTTATGACACACGGCCTA
>NZ_JBDPLT010000111.1:0-1093 GCF_039871775.1 Plantactinospora sp. B5E13 | reverse complement strand
CTGTCTCAGTTTTGGCTTGCCGCTTGCTGGAGAGCGACTCGTCCACGTCGGACCTTGGCCAGGATTGATTCGGCGGTGGCGGTCCAGACGAATGGTTTCGGGTCGTCGTTGTGCACGCGTAGGTAGTCCTCGATCGCGGTGATGAGGTCGTCCACGCTGTGGAACACCCCGCGGCGGATCATCTTGTCGGTCAGTTCGGCGAACCAGCGCTCGACCATGTTCAGCCAGGACGAGCTGGTGGGGGTGAAGTGCAGGTGGAAGCGGGGATGCTTGGCCAGCCATGCCTTGACGTTGGGGTGGGTGTGGGTGCCGTAGTTGTCGACGATCAGGTGGATCTGCAGCTTGCGCGGCACCGTGGTATCGATCGTGCGCAGGAACCGCAGGAACTCGTCGTGCCGGTGCCGGGCGAAGCACTTGCCGATGACCTTGCCGGTCAGCACGTCCAGCGCCGCGAACAGTGTGGTGGTGCCATGCCGCTTGTAGTCGTGAGTCATCGTGCCGGCCCGACCGGGCTTGAGCGGCAGGCTCGGCTGCGTTCGGTCCAGGGCCTGGATCTGGGACTTCTCGTCCATGCACAGGACCACCGCCTTGTCCGGCGGGTTCAGGTACAGGCCCACGACGTCGACGAGCTTCTCCTCGAACCGCTTGTCGTTGGATAGCTTGAACGTCTCCACCAGGTGCGGCTTGAGCCCTCGGGCGTCCCAGACCCGCTGCACCGTCGCTGGACTGACACCGACCTTCGCCGCCATCGATCGGCACGACCAGTGCGTGGCCCCCTCCGGCCGCGAATGCAGCGTCAGGTCCACGATCTGGTCGATCACCGCTTGCGGGATCGACGGCTTGCGGCCCCGACCGGCGGCCACCTTGCCCAGATCGGCAAGCCCGCGCTCGGCGAACTCGGCCCGCCACGCCCGAACCGTCATCCGGGTCACCCCAGCCATCACCGCATTGTCGGCGTTGGACACCCCGTCCGCGGCGCGCAGCAGCACCTGCGCCCGCTGCACCAGCCGATGCTCGACCGTACGCGACTTGGCAAGAGACTCCAGCAGTTCCCGTTGACCGGTTTCGAGCACCAGCGGTGCGGCAGCACGCG
>NZ_JBDPLT010000110.1:0-1113 GCF_039871775.1 Plantactinospora sp. B5E13 | reverse complement strand
GGCTACTCGTCCACGTCGGACCTTGGCCAGGATCGATTCGGCGGTGGCGGTCCACACGAACGGCTTCGGGTCGTCGTTGTGCACGCGCAGGTACTCCTCGATCGCGGTGACGAGGTCATCCACGCTGCGGAACACGCCGCGGCGGATCATCTTGTCGGTCAGGTTGGCGAACCAGCGCTCAACCAGGTTGAGCCAGGACGAGCTGGTCGGGGTGAAGTGCAGGTGGAAGCGGGGGTGCTTGGCCAGCCAGGCCTTGACGTTCGGGTGGGTGTGGGTGCCGTAGTTGTCGACGATCATGTGGATCTGCAACGTGCGGGGCACCGTGGTGTCGATCGTGCGCAGGAACCGCAGGAATTCGTCGTGCCGGTGCCGGGCGAAGCACTTACCGATGACCTTGCCGGTCAGCACGTCCAGTGCGGCGAACAGGGTCGTGGTGCCGTGGCGCTTGTAGTCGTGGGTCATCGTGCCGGCCCGCCCGGGCTTGAGCGGCAGGCTCGGCTGGGTACGGTCCAGTGCCTGGATCTGCGATTTCTCGTCCATGCACAACACGACGGCTTTGTCCGGCGGGTTCAGGTACAGGCCCACGACGTCGACGAGTTTCTCCTCGAACCGCTTGTCGTTGGACAGCTTGAACGTCTCCACCAGGTGCGGCTTGAGACCGCGGGCGTCCCACACCCGCTGCACCGTCGCCGGGCTCACGCCGACCTTGGCCGCCATCGACCGGCACGACCAGTGCGTCGCCCCCTGCGGCTTCGAGTGCAGCGTCAACTCCACAATCTCATCGATCGTGGCCTGCGGAATCGACGCCTTACGGCCACGACCCGGCGCGACCTTGCCCAAATCGGCGAGCCCACGCTCGGCGAACTCGGACCGCCATGCCCGCACCGTCATCCGGGTCACCCCGGCCAGCGCCGCGTTGTCGGCGTTGGACATCCCGTCCGCAGCGTGCAGCAGCACCTGCGCCCGCTGCACCAGCCGATGCGCGACCGTACGCGACTTCGCAAGAGACTCCAGCAGTTCCCGCTGGCCGGGTTCGAGCACCAGTGGTGCGGCAGCACGTGTCACGTCTCGAGTCTACTCCAATGACTAGCTATTTACGAGACAGAACACTAG
>NZ_JBDPLT010000011.1:0-194408 GCF_039871775.1 Plantactinospora sp. B5E13 | reverse complement strand
CACGTCGAGCCTGGCAGAATAGGTGATCACGTGGAGCCCTCTCGGAGACCGATTCCGTCGCAAGAACCTGTCTACCGATGGCTCCACGTCCTTATCAAAAGCTGTCCGCTATGGACGGTACGCCCGTGTCATCCCGAACCGCCCCCGGATCCTTGCTGAGATCACCTCATTGGACAGTTGAAAAAGAGACGCCTCGGTATTCATCGCAGGCACGGCAGATTCCGACAGCGGCGTACGGCCGTTCGCCGATCCGTCGACAGCAGTAGCGCGACCGGATCGGGCGACAACTCCCGGTCAACTCGCCTGGCCGCTCGAGAACGGCGACAGAACCCTACCGGAGACTCCGGCCGGCAACGAGAATCCATCCCGATAGAAATCCGGATCGTCGATGAAACGGAGCACCTCGTCGACTCGGAGATTGTCGCCCTTGACATTGTCGTAGATGTCCACGATTTTTCCGTCGACGTCATACCGGAAGACGTACCGCACCTTACCCGTGGAATGGTGCTGCTGCTTTTCGAGTTTCCTGAGCCGGTTCTGGGCGTCTACGGCGACGTCCAGCACCGGCCGCCCGGCCTCGTCGTGGAGGATGAAGATCCGGCCCACCTGCTCCCCCTGCCGGTCGTGACGAAGCGACACGTCCCACCGATACCCGCCCTCGCGTTCCACCGGCATCTGGACGCCGAACGGGATGCCCGGATGTTGCCGCAGGTGACGGTCGCGGACCGCCGCCAGGTCGGTCGACCAGTAATCGACGTGGAAGACGCCGCCGTCCTCGAACAACTCCACGAAATCCGGCTGGCCCAACTCGTCGAAGTGCCCACGCGAGTAGTCGCCCTCCGCAACCGCCTCGGACTCGGCGACCTCCTCACCCGGCGCAATGCCCCAGTCGAGGTAATAACGGACCCGGCCCTCACTCATAGTCCTCGTCCGATACTAGGAGAGCGATGTGGACGTCCCTGGCGGCCGGCCGTCTCCGGGCTTTCCCGATCGCCCGAGGCGCCCCGCGAATCGGATCGCTCCCGAATACCGATCCGGTCGACGAACGGGTCAGGCCGCCCAGAACACGGTGCACTGAGCATTCTTCGCAGCGATGTCAAAAAAGGTGACCAGCGCAGCGTAACGTTGACCGACCAGACGCCCGATACCGTCGAGGCGTTCGGCGGTCAGTGGAACACCCGAGCGGTCATTCGCGGCCAGTGCCGCCGGCAGGTGCGGCGCCAGCACATCGAAAGACGTCCGGTTCAGTCGATCCGCGATCTGCGCCACCTCGGGCGGCGTCAGTGAGCGGGAGAGCGGATAGTCGTCGCCCGCGCCCCAGGCGGTGTCCTCGTCCGGAAACGCCTGGCCGGCGGTCATCGGATCCAGCGGAAAACCCGCCGTTCGCATCAGAAAGGACAGCACGGCCCAGTCACGGTCGAGATCCACCCGGTACTCGGGGTCCATCTCCAACAGGCGGTCGTATGCCTCGCCGGGTACGGACCGAAGCTCTTCCAGAAGCTCTGGGTCCAGCCGCACCAGGTCACCCAATACGCTCACGACACGCCGCCCTTCAAGTCATCGCGTCCGGCGATCGTAAAAATAGGCACAGGCCCTGTCAAATCAGTTCCAATTCCTTGTTTGAATCGAATTCCCGGCATTCGCGGATGCCGCCGTCGCCGGCCCGGTAACCCGAGGCACCGCTCCGCCGGTCAACCGGCCGGCCCCTGGCCGGAGGACGAACCTCCCGGTGAACCACCCGCCGGGTCGGGGTCCGCGCCCGGTGAACTGTTCCCGGCGCCGTCGCCGACCGCGTCCGCGGTCGGCAGCCCCGCTGTGGTCAGGGCCTCCACGTGTGCCTCACTCCGGAACCCACCGGTGTCGAATCCCGAGTCCAGGCAGATGATCCGAACGTTCTGCACGGTGCCCAGTTCCCTCCGCATCGCCTCGGCCTGCGCGTCGTCGATGGCCAGCAGCACCACGTACTGGGTCTGCTTCTTCTGGGTGGGGCCGGTACCCATCTTGTTGGTCGCCGTTTTCACGGCCGCGGCCTCCCGGCCCAACCGAGCGGTCGTCAGGTCGTAGGAGTCCACGCTGACCATCTGTCCGTTCACCCAGTTGACCTTGATGACGTCGGCGGTCGTACCGGCGACGGTGACCTTCCCGTCGGCCGTGGTCACCACCCCCTTGAGGCTGGCCATGTACGGATCGTTCTCGTCCTGGTTGTAGAACATTGAACCGTTTCCGGTGCTGGGGTCGTACAGCTCACCGTCGGCCCGCAGCCGGTCGTTGAGGAAGTTCACCGCGTCAGCGTCCCGCCCCGGGGGTGGGTTCGGGATTATGTGGTGCGGGTAGCCGTTGCCGTCCACGAACGTCGAGGAGTCCGGCGCGGTCAGCGGCGTGTAGCCAACCGGGGGACCGGAGTTACCCGGAGTGTTGCCGGCGTAGTCCGAGGGAATGGCGGCACCGGGCTCCGACTGCGCCACCGGTGTGGCGTCGACGGTTGGTTCGAGAGCCGACGCCGGGCTGGCGCCCAGCGGCGGACGGCTGCTGGCCACCCCGGTCGGACGGTTGGCCATCGGCATCGGCCGCCCGTCCGGACCGACCACCAGGGCGTCGATCTGGATAACGTTGGACGGAGAGGGCGTGCCGCTGTGGCCGTAGAGCGGCCGGTCGGCGATCTGGCCGGTCTGCATGTCGACGTAGAGGACCGTGCCGTTCTGGTTGATCGCGGCCCAGGCGTGTCCGGCACCCCCCTCCCACTTGTTCAGCAGGAAGGCCATCGAGCCGGGGCCGCCGGCCCTGAGCTGAGCCTCCAGGTCGCCGTACGCGGCCTCGACGGCAGCCCGGTCGGCCGCCGGGTCAACCCCGTCGACCTGTGTACGGAGCTGCTGGAACCGCCCTCCGGTGGCGTCCTCGATCCGCCCCGGGCCGTCCCACTCCCCGTCGAGCGGTCGGCTCGGGTCACCCTCGGCGTACGCGTCGAAGGTCCGGGGCGCGGAGACCCGCGGCCGGCCGTGTGCCCACGTTTCGAAAAACGACAGCACGCAGTCCACGCAGTTGATGCCCCGGGTCGGGTCGGCGGCCGGCCCGCCGTCGTTGCCCAACCCGAACCAGCGGCCCCACCGCGGATCGGCGTTGCGGACCACGCTGCCGTCCGGGTTGCGCGGCATCTGGTTCTCGAGGTTCACCTGGTCGGCCGCGAGCGGCGGGCGCAGCCCGAACCGCTGGTTGTAGCGGCGGGACCGGTCGATCGACGGCGGATGGTCCGTGCCGGTCAGCGCAGACCGGTTGCCGGTACGGACGCCACCGGTGGCGAGCAGACCGGAGTCGGTGTTCAGCCGGACGAAGTCGGTGTCGCTGTCGACGCGGACGACCGGTGGTCTGACCTGCCCGGTCAGGACCCGGTTCGCCTGGTGGGCGAGCGCCTCCGCCAACGCCGCCGTACGATCCGCGCTCTGCTGGAACAGCGCGGCCCGGGCCGGGTCGCCCGACTGCCGCAGACGTTGCGCCTCGGTGGCCAGTTCCCGCGCCACCGCCCGCTCACGATCGGCCTGCCGACGCAGCGGCTCGGCCGTGTCCGCCCGCCGGTTCTGCTCGTACCGGGCCCACTCGGACCGGCGCGGGTCCTGGCCGCTGTTCGGGTGTGTCCCGGACGGGCGGCCGGAGCCGGGCGCCGCCACCACCACGCCGAACCGGTCCTCGCTCGTGGGCCGGGGACCCGGACTGTCGGGCGTGCGCTGCTCCGGCACCCGGGTTCCACTGTCGCCGCGCGGGGCGTCCACCGGCGGCCCGCCGGACGGCGGCGTCAGTGGCACGACCGGCGGGGGTGCAACCGGCGCAGGCGCGGCCGTCGACGCTGGCGGTACGGCCGGACCGGACGGCCCGACCGGTGGCCGGGGCGGCGTGGGTCCCTCACCCGGTGGCCGGGGCGGCGCGGGTGTGGCCGGGACGCTGGAACTGCTCGGCCCGGGCCCCGGGACGGCGGAGCCCGGTGGGCCGGGCGGCGTCGGTGGCCCACCGACCGACGGTGCCACCGGACCGGCCGGTCCGACCGGGGTCGGCGGCAGGGCCGGCGCGACGGACGGGCCACCGGCAGCCGGCGTTGCCGAAGCCGGCGGAATGGTCGGGCCGGCCGGAGTGACCGGGGCGGTGACGCCGCCGACCGGGGTGCCGGTCAGCGTGGACAGCGCCGGTCCGGCCGATGGCGACGGCCCGGTCACCGACACCGCCGGCATGGTCGCTCCACCGACCGGCGCGGGGGTGGCGAGTCCAGCGCCGGGGACCGGGGCCGCCGACGGCGGGGCGACGGACTGCTGTGGAACGGCCGGCCCGGCCGCTGTCCCGGTCACCGTGACGGAGGCCGCGGCCGGGGTGGGCGTACCGCCGGTGGAGACACCCGCACCGACCGACGTGCCCGTCGACTGCGCCGTCCCCGGCGTCTCCACGACCGGGGTGGCGACCCCGGCGAGTCCCACCGTGGTGGGCCGTTCGGCGCTTGTCTGGCTCTCCGCCGCGACACCTCCGACCGGCGCGGACACCGAGGCATTCGCGGCGACATCACCGGCGGTGGTCGTCGCGGCGGCGTCGACGCTCACCACCGGGCCGGTCGTGGGGCCGGTCGCGGCGGCGTCGACGCTCACCACCGGGCCGGTCGTGGGGCCGGTCGCGGCGGCGTCGACGCTCACCACCGGGCCGGTCGTGGCGACCTCGACATTCGGCACGGTCACGGGACCGGTCGCGTCGAGGGACAGGGCGGCCGGCAGGGTTGTCACCGGAGTGGCCTCCACCGACGGCAGGCTCACCCCGGCGGTCGCTCCAGTCGCCTGGCCGCCCACCGCCGCACCGGCCGGTCCCACCTCCACCGACAGGCCACCGAAGGTCGGCCCACCCACCGGAGCGCCGGTCGGCGCCGTGGAGCCGCCCGTCGTGGCCGACGGTCCCGAGGCGACGTCCGACAGACCCGGCAGCCCCGTCGGTCCGAACGAGGTCGCCGACGGACCGCCGGACGATCCCGTGAACGCCGAGGGACTGCCCGCCGGGGCGTCACCGGCCAGCGAGGTGCTTCCGACCGAACCGCCCGCCAAGGACGACAGATCCGGCCCGGTCGACGGCCCGCCGGCCAGGGCTGAGGGAACAGACCCGCTCCCGGCCAGACCCGAGGGACCCGGCCCGCCACTCGTCGGGCCGGCGGGACCGGCTCCCGGTGGGGCGCCGGTGGAACCAGCCGGGCCCGCCACCGGGTCGGCGGCCAGACCGGGGTTCGCGCCGGGCGGGGCGGGCAGGCCGGACAGCCCGTCGAGCCGGCCCTCCAGCCGGTTGCTGGCGGCGTCGCTGGCCTGGTTCACCGTTGAACTCGCCGCGCCCGAGGTCGCCGCCATTCCGGCATCGGTGAGCGAGACAAAT
Organism: Plantactinospora sp. B5E13; assembly: GCF_039871775.1. Taxonomy (NCBI): domain Bacteria; kingdom Bacillati; phylum Actinomycetota; class Actinomycetes; order Micromonosporales; family Micromonosporaceae; genus Plantactinospora; species Plantactinospora sp. B5E13. The sequence goes on along the minus strand of NZ_JBDPLT010000011.1, from coordinate 189,023 downwards.
CCGTTGCCGGTGGCGAGGCTCGCCGCGTTCTCGGCGATCACCTCGCCGCCCATCTCCCGGCCGACGTTCTCGAAGAACCTGCCGGCCCCACCGGAGGCGTTCGGCCCCAGGCTGGCGACCGAGGCGGCCGCACCGCCGGCGAAGCCGCCCACCGCCGACATGCCCAGCGAGGCCATGTCCAGGCCGTCCCGCCGGCCGGTGCTGTTCTGGTAGGCCTGGATGCCGCCGTCGATCGCGACCTCCTCGCCCGCCTCCTTCAGACCGTCGATGCCGGCCCGCTTCGCGAACGACTTCAGGCCCCGCTCCGAAACCTCCTTCGCCGCCTTCTCGGCGGCCTCCTTGGCGCCCTTGCGCAGGGCCTTCTTGGCCAGCTGCCCGATCAGCCGCTTGAAGATCATCTTGATGATCTCCCGGGTGACGGCCATCGCGGCGGCCGCCGCCGGGGAGGCGGCGCCGAGGGTGAGGACGACGGCTATCCCGAGACCGATCAGCTCCGCCACCAGGATGCCGAGCTGGATCCAAACCTCGATCTTGGCAGCCTCGATGTCACAGCCGCACTCCTCGACCAGCTTCCCCAGCTCGTGGGCCACGTCGGCGAGCAGGATGAGCGGCGCCTCCTCGCCGTCGGCCACCTGGCGCCACGCCTGGTCGAAGGCCTGACCGACCGAGCCGGTGTGGCCGTACCCGTCGAGGACCCCGCTCGCGGCGGTGATCGCGTCGTCCCGGGGGCCGGCGATTCCGGCGGACAGCTCGAACCACCGGTCGGCGAGGTCCCAGACCTCCTTCTCGTTCCCCTCCGGCCACTCGACCCCGATCACCCACTCCAGCGCCTCGTAGACCCAACCGGGCAGGTCCCAGGGGGAGAAGTCGAGGGGGTGGGGAATCGGGCTGGGCAGAATGGTCATGAGGCGTCGCCTCCCGTCGGTCCCGCCCGGTCACCGGTCCACGTGCTGGATGCGCTGCGAGTTGGCCGTGTCGGTCTGCACGCTCGCCTGCACCGACTGCGTGACGTTGGCGCCCAACGTCTCCACGTACCGGCCGACGCTCTGCCAGGCCTTCATGATCGTTGCCTCGAAGCCGCGGTAACGCTGCTCGAAGGCTTCGCCGATCTCGTCCCTGCCCCACGGACGGTTCGCGCTGGCGGCCCTGATCTCGGCGCCCAGCCCGTCGTGCTGCGCGGTGATCGCCTTACCGGCGTACGACAGATCGGTGCCGGACCGTTGCGCCCGCCCCGGGTCGAGCCACAGCTCCTGCTCACTCACGCCGCTCCGCCTCCTCGCGTAGGGCCGCGTCACTACGCCGGAGCAGGCTGCCGAAGTCGCCGTCCTTGAGGAAGTCGGCCGCCCCCGAGCCGGCGGGCAGGTAGTTGCCGACAAGTCCCTGCACTCCGACGGAGGCCGCGTCGGCGGCCCGCTGCACGGTCGCGGTGATCTTCGCGGCCAGCGCGTTCGCGTCGCCGTCACGGTATATACGACGGTCAAGCTCCAGTTTGACCAGTTGTCCACGAGGGCCGACGGTCGCCGTCACCAGCCCGTCGTCCGACGACTCGGTCGCCCGGAACGCGGCCAACTGCCCCTGCAGGTCGGCCAACCCGGACCGGAGCCGCTCGTACTGGCCGTACACCTCGTCGAAGCGGGCCCGAAGTGCTCGGTTCGCGTCGCGGTTCGCGCCATCCACCACAGCCGACCCCCGTCATCGCTTTGGGTAGTCGGATATCCTACCGACGGACAGGGCCGCTGTCTCCAGTGGTTCGGCAGACGACCGGCCCGGCGACCGGACGGGGAGTCCACAGTGATCAGCCACGAGGAAGTCACCAGGATCGCCGCCGAGTGGTCGCGCCAGGACGGCGTACGTCTGGGCTGCGAATGTGACCCCGTGGTCGACGAGTTCGACCTCGGTTACGTCGTCTGGTCCCGGATCCCGGTCGACGTACCGGTGGCACCAGGCGACGGGACGTTGACCGTCATCGACCGGGAAACCGGCGAGATGACCAACTGGCCCCGGCTGCCCTCCCCGGTCGTGCAGGACCTCTACCGCCAGGACCGGGCCACCCGGCCGCCCCGGATCCGAACCGTCGACCCCGCCGTCGAACTACGTCGGACGAGCCGCCGACCGGCGACGCCGGGCACCGCCGCCCACCTGAGCCTCGGCACCGACCGGTACGTCGCCCGGGGCGCCAAGGGTGACCTCGAACTCCGGCACCACCCGCTGGTCGCGGCGTACCTGGCCGACCTGCCGTCCGGTCACCTGGTCCGGGGCGGCGACCGGCACGCCGAACTGATCGTGCTCTCGGACCTGCTACACGAGTACGACCGCCGGCAGACGAACCTGCGCCAGCCCACCCTGACCCTGCCGGTTGCCCGGGAACTGCTCACCACAGCCCACTTCGCCCTGTTCCGGGTACGCGAGTCCGGCGACCCGTACGGCGGACCGGCCGACCGGCCCTGCGAGCCGTGCCTGCGGGCGCTGGTCCACTTCGGGGTGTTGCCCTGGTCGGATCTCGCGTACACCGAGGAGTCCCGCCCCGGTCCGCAACCGCTGCCCGAGCCGGGCCGGTTCCCGTCGGAGGTGGGTGCCGCGCTGGTCGAGGCGGGTTGGCGACCACAGTTCGGCGACGACCTGCTGGCCCGCAACGCGATCGCAACGGTCGTCGAGACGCCCGGCCAACGGCACCGGCATACCAGCTTCCCGGCGGTCGAGAGCGCGTTGACCCGGTTCCCCGGGCTGGTCAGTGCCCGGCGCGGCCCCGGCGAGCAGGTCTGGATCCGGCGTTTCGACCTGGATCCCCGGGCGGCGGCGCACACCGCGGACAGCCTCGGTGACTTCGCGACCCTGATCCGGGCCCGGCTCTTCCCGATCGGCACCGAGCAGGGCGACAGCATCCTGGCGATGGACGAGTACGAGCGGGTCTTCGCCCTCGACCAGGCCGGCGAGTGGTTCATCGGCTCCGGCATCGACGACGCGTTGACCAACCTGCTGCTCGGCCGCGCCGCGCACCGGGTGCACGACGACGGCACCTGGTGAACCCGACGCCTGAGGGGACCCCGGCGAGCCGAGAGCGCCACGGCACCTGGTGAGCCGGGGCACAGCGCTCCGGCAGGCCGTCCCTACAGGTCCACTCCGGACAGCACCAGCACCCGGGGTTCGGTGTAGTCGTCCATCGCGCTGCGTACGCCCTCCCGGCCGACGCCGCTGTCTTTCACCCCGCCGTACGGCATCTGGTCCGCCCGGTACGACGGCACGTCGCCGACGATCACCCCGCCGACCCGGAGTGCCCGGTGCGCGGCGAACGCGGTCTGCAGACTGTGCGTGAAGACGCCGACCTGCAGCCCGTACGCCGAGTTGTTTACCGCGTCGAACGCGGCGGCGTCGTCGGCGACCGGCGCCACCACCAGCACCGGCCCGAAGACCTCCTCGGTGTTCACCCGGCTGCCCGCTGGCACTCCGGTGAGTACGGTCGGCGCGAAGCCCGTACCGGAGCGGCGGCCGCCGACCTCGATGGTCGCCCCGGCGGTCACCGCCTCGTCGACCCAGCTCTCCACCCGTCGGGCCGCCGCCTCGTTGATCAGTGGCCCGACGTCGGTCGTCTCGTCGGCCGGGTCCCCGGTCCGTAGGGCCCGGACGGCGTCGACCAGCCGGGGCAGGAAACCGTCGTGGAGCCACTCGTGGACGAGGACCCGCTGCACCGCGATGCAGCTCTGCCCGGCCTGGTAGTTGCCGAAGGTGGCGATCCGCTCGGCGGCCCACCGGAGGTCGGCGTCGGACGACCAGTCCGCGCAGATCACCGCGGCGGCGTTCCCGCCGAGTTCGAGCGTGACGTGCTTGTCCGGGGCGGCCCGGCGGATCGCCGTACCGACCGGGCCGGAACCGGTGAACGAGACCACCGGTAGCCGCGGGTCGGCGACCAGGTCACCGGCCCGGTCGTCGGGGACCGGCAGCACCGAGAACATCCCGGCCGGCAGCCCGCTGCCGGGGCCGTCGGGCTCGGTCACCTCGGCGAGCAGTTCGCCGAGCAGCAGCGCGCTCAGCGGCGTCTTCGGCGCCGGTTTCACCACGATCGGTGCGCCGACCGCCAGCGCCGGGGCGACCTTGTGGGCGACCAGGTTCAGCGGGAAGTTGAACGGGGTGATGCCGAGGACCGGACCCCGGGGCACCCGGCGGACCAGGGCGAGCCGCCCCTGGCCGGCCGGTTCGGTGTCGAGCCGTTGCAGGTCGCCGGAGAACCGACGGGCCTCCTCGGCGGCCCACCGAAACACCGAGACGGCCCGGGAGACCTCCACCCGGGCCCAGCGGATCGGCTTGCCGCTCTCCGCGCCGACCAGGCGGGCGACCTCCTCGGCCCGCTCGGCGAGCCGCCGGGAGACGTGGTCCAGGGCCTCCGCCCGGACGTACGCCGGGAGGGCCGCGGCCCGATCCGCGACGGCCCCGGCGGCGGCGACCGCCGCCTCGACCTGGTCGGGGTCGGCGTAACTGGTCCGGCCGACCTCCCGGCCGTCGTACGGCTGCCGGACGATCAGCGGCTCCGGGCCCTCGGTGGGCCGCCCGGCGAGATGGAACGGCACGGACTGCACGTCGGCAGCCTAGTCCGCCGGGTCGGGCCCCGGCACCGTGTCACCCGGCACCACGCCATCCGGCACCGTGTCAACCGGTGCCGGACCGTCGACGGTGACGGCGTCCGATGTCGTCCCGGTCGGCGGGTAGGCCGTGAGGTAGTCGTGCAGCCGGCCGGCGCCTTCGAGCATGGCGCCCGCCCGCCGGGTCAGCTCCGCGTCGCGTTGCATGACCACCGCCCGCAGCGCCTCCGTGCTCCCGGTACGCCGCAGGCCGTCCATGATCTCGCGGACCTGCGGCAACGGGTAGCGCGCCTGACGGAGCAGCCAGATCATCCGGGCGTCGCGCACGTCGTCCGGGCCGAACCGGCGATACCCGGTGCCCCGTTCCCGGCCCGGGGTCAGCAGGCCGGCGGCCTCCCACACCCGCAGCGCGCTGGTCCGGACCCCGAGGTGCGCGGCGAGTTCCCCGATCCGCAGCCCGGCCCTGGAGTCCCCGGTCCGGTCCCCTCCCGTGGGCTGACCGGCGATCCGATCGAGCGCCTCGCCGGTCTCCCGGAGCAGCCGCCGCTCCTCGTGCTGGGCGGCGTGGCCGGCGTCCAGCAGTTCGAACGCCCGGGCGAGCTGCCCGCCGTGGATCGCCTGCATCATCGCCCGCGCCGCACCCCAGCCGTACCCCCTGGCCAGCGCCCGGTACGCGAGCAGGGCCCGCCGGTGCCGGTCGGTGAGGCTGCGGTAGCCGTTCGGCGTACGGGGTGCCGGGGGCAGGATCCCGGCGTCGACGTAGTTGCGGATCTGCTGCGTCGAGACGTTCACCAGCCGGGCCAGGTCGACCGGACGTACCCGCTCCCCGACCCGGCTCACCGTGGACTCCCCGCCACTCTGTCCCCCTTGCCGGAGTTCCCGGTCAACCGGCCGCCTGGAACGCCCGACCGACCGCGGTCGGCTGGTCACCTCTGCGGAACAACCCGCTGCGGTCCTTGTCGGTGGCGGGCAGCCCGAACCAGGCGTACCGCTGCAGGTACGACAGTCCGCCGAGCATCTTCGTGGCGGCCGTGACAAAGGCTGCCTGCTCCTGCTGGCTGGGGAACCGGGCCTGCCCCGAGGAGAAGTCGATCAGGGCGAACTCGGTGAGCCAGATCGGCTTCCGGTACCGCTCGTACACCGCCTGCAGGTAGGACCGGAGCTGGCTCACCGCGTTCACGGTCCGGAAGTCCCCGCCGTACCAGTGCAGCGCGATGAAGTCGACGCGGTGACCGCGCTCCTTCGCCCCGGACATGAACCGGTCGAGCCAGCCGCCGGGCCGGTCACCACCGAAGGCGACCGCCGGGCTGCCCAGCCTGCTGCCGGTCGCCTGCAACTTCGGCCAGAGGTCCAGCGCCTCCTCCACGCTCATCTCCGCCTGGCCGGCCAGGTCCGGCTCGTTGAACCCGAGCAGGTACGGTCCGGCGCTCCTGGCCCGGGCCAGGTTCGCGCTGGTGACGTGGTCCCGACCCCAGATCATCGGCACGAACTGCACCCCACGTGGTGTGCTGACCCCGTCGTGGTGTGCCGCCCAGGTGTAGTACCAGCTCGCCCCGGAGTTGGCGAGGGCCTGACTGACCCCGGGGAAGTTCCACACCGCGACGCCCGTCTTCTCCGACGTCCGGGGTGGCGCCGCCGGCACGGCCGGCCGACCCGACGTACGCCGGCTCGGGGTCGCCGTCGGGGTCGGCGTGCCGGTCGACGGGGTCGGCGTGCCGACGCCGGGGCTCGGGCCCGGCCCACCGCCGGTCGTCGCGGCGGCACCCGGCGCCGGATCCGGACCGGCGAGGGCCGTCGTCTCCGGCTCGCCCGGCCGGCTGAGCTGCACCGCCAGCAGCACCGCGACGACCAGGCCGGCGACCGCGGCGGCGGCCGAGACCGGGCCGGCCACCCCGCGCGCCCCGGTACCGAACAACCGGCCCAGGCCACGCGGTGGCGCCGCGTACGCGCCGGCCGACGCCTTGAACCGCTCGCCGAGACCCGGCGGCACCGGCAACAGCGGCAGCCCGGCCAGCAGGCCCTCCACCGGCAGGAGATCGTGGCCGGCGCGTCCGCAGTCGGCGCACTCCCGGACGTGCCGGGCCAGCCGCTTGCGCCACAGCGGGGTAGGTACGCCGTCCCAGCCCCGGGTCACCGTCGCGAGTTCCGGACATCCGGGGCGGATCCGCAGCGCGCGGACGACGGTACGGGCGACGTCGAGCTGCTCCTTCATCCGGTGCACCCGGACGGCGACGTGCCCGGCCGGCAGTCCCAGGCCGGCGGCGAGGTCTGCCCGGTCCAGCTCACCGCTCTCCTCCAACCACCAGAGGGCGAGCAGTTCCCGGTCGTCCGGGTCGAGCCAGCGGGTCGCTTCGGCGACCTCCCGGCGCTGGTCGGTGAGGCCGAGCCGGAGGATGGTGAGTCCGGCGAAGTCGCCGGCCGGATCCGGCACCTCGTCCGGAACCTCGGTCGTCGCCCCGCCGGGCGTACCGGTCCGCTGGGCCTGCTGCCAGTCCCGCACCTGCCGGACCGTGATCGCCACCAGCCACGACCGGTACGCGGCCGGGTCCCGCAGTTCGGCCAGGTGCCGGACCAGCCGGAGCAGCGTCTCCTGGGCCACGTCGTCGGTGTCGGGATGCCCCCGCAGCGCCCGGCCGACGATGTTGTAGACCAGCGGCAGCGACCCGGCCACCAGTGTGTCGAGGGCGTGCCGGTCACCGGCCCGGGCGGCACGGACGACCCCGGGGTCGGGATAACTTCGGCCGGGTCGGATCATGCCGCTCCACTCCCATCGCTGACTGTTCACGGTTCCGTACGCCACGTCACGATCTCCGACGGGCTCCTGTTTCGGAGACGCTACGGCGGCCGCCGGATTACGGTTTCTTCCGGCAGTACGCGGGATCGCCGGGCTCGGTTCGACGGTCGGACCGGTCAGGCGCCTGCGGTCTCGAGCCGGTGAAGCCGCTCCCCGGTCAGCACCCGCCAGGTCCGTCCAGGTCCGTCCAGGTCCGTCCGAGGCCCATCCGAGGTCCGCCGAGGTCCGCCCAGGCCCATCCGGAGTCCGCTGAGGTCCGTCCAACGATGTAACCGGATCTCGTTCCCGGCGCCGAGGCGACCAGCCGTGGGCGCACCGAGACTGGCGGTATGACCAGGACATCCGTGCCACGCCCGACAGATACCCGATGAGCAGCGGCCTGCTGCTCTCCCTCGCCGGGCTCGCCCTGATCGACAGCACCAGCATCGGCACCCTCTTCATCCCGATCTGGCTGCTGCTCTCCCCGGAGCGGATCGGTGTCGGACGGGTCCTCGGGTACCTCGGCACCATCGTGGTCTTCTACTTCGCCGTCGGCCTGCTGCTGCTCTTCGGCGGCGGGCGGCTGGTCGACGCACTCGACGGCGCGGCCGACAGCCCGGTGCTGAACTACGCCCAACTGGCCCTCGGGGTCGGCCTTCTCGCGCTCAGTTTCCGTTTCGACGGCAAACGCCGCCGGGGTCCGAGTCCGGTGTCCCGGTGGCGGGACCGGGTCACCACGGGCGGTTCGTCAGTCGGCTGGCTGCTCGGCCTGGCCCTGCTCGCCGCGCTTGCCGAGGTGGCGACGATGCTGCCGTACCTCGGGGCGGTCGGGCTGATGACCACCGCGGACCTCGCCGTGTGGACGGTGCCGATGCTGCTGGCCGGCTACTGCCTGGTCATGGTCCTGCCCGCCGGTGTGCTGCTCGCCGGCCGCGCCGTCCTTCCCGGCCTCTCCGAACGACTGCTGCGGCGACTCAACACCTGGCTCGTGGAGAAGGCCGGCACCGCGACCGGCTGGATCCTCGGCATCGCCGGCTTCCTCGTCGCCCGCGACGCGGCGATCCGGCTCTTTCCGAACGTCGTGGGCTGAACCGGGCGGCTGGCCGCCCTGGTCGTACTCGCCCAGGGCATGATCGGCGGCGAACCTGGACTGCCGGTCCTGGGCCCGGTCCTGGAGTCGAACGCGCCGTAGCCGCTGCTCGCCGCCGTTTTGCGGTCGCCGTCGCCGTTTTGCGGTCGCCGTCGCCGGTTCCTGGTCGGGCTCGCGGCGACCCGGGCGGTCATCCGGGACATGCCACCGCGCGACCGGGTGGCCTGACCAGCGCGTGGGATGACCAGCGCGTGGGATGACCGGGCCACCGGACGCCCCCGGGGCCGGCAATATGGTTCGGAGACCGACGAGGGTGGTGTGATGTCCAGGATTCTCGTTGCCGGTGCGTCCGGCCTGCTCGGGTCCGCCGTGGTCCGCGCGCTGGTCGCCGCCGGCCACCAGGTCTGGGGTACGACCCGGCAGGCGTCCCGGATCCCACTGATCGGGCGACTCGGCGGACACGGGATCGTGCTGGACGCGCTCGACCGCGCTTCGGTCGACGCGGCCCTGGAGCGCGCGGCTCCGGACGTCGTCGTCCACGAACTGACCGACCTGGCCGGACTCGACTTCGCCGCCAACCGCCGACTGCGGATCGACGGCACCGCACACCTCGTCGGTAGCATGCTCGACCACGGCGTGACCCGGCTGGTCGCGCAGAGCATCTCCTGGGCGTACCGCCCGGGCCCGACGCCGGCGACCGAGCGGGAACCGTTCGCCACCGTGCCGGAGACCGGCGAACCCGCGTACGACGCCATCGAGCTTCTCGAACGCGAGGTCGCCCGGATTCCGTGCGGCGTCGCCCTGCGCTACGGCCTGCTCTACGGGCCCGGCACCTGGTACGCGCCGGACGGCGCACAGACCGCCCGGGCCCGGCAGGGGCGGATCGAGGCGACCACGGCGTGGACAAGCTGGGTTCACGTCGACGACGCTGTCGAGGCGACCGTCCGCGCGCTCGACTGGCCCGCCGGGCCGGTCAACATCGTCGACGACGACCCGACGCACGTGGACGAGTGGGGACCTGGGTACGCCCGGGCCGCCGGTTACCGCGGTACCCCGCGGATCTCGTCGCGTGCCCCGGGCCGCGCCGCCTCGAACGCCCTGGCCCGCGCCGCCGGTTGGACGCCCCGACATCCGACCTGGCGGACGACCCTCACCGACCCGGCGATCCTCGCCCGGGAACCGGATCCGTCCTGACCGGTGTCGAACGCAGTCCCACCACCGTCCGGGAACTGTCACGGCGAACAGCCGGAAATCCCGCCGATGGTCCCGCTCGCGGCGCGGTAGGCTGCCTCACATGTCCCGGGTCCAGGTCGCGATCGCATCCGCGTCCGAGCCGGTCTCGCCGCTCGGCCGACGGCGACGCGTGGCTCGACGCCGCGACCGCCTGCGCTGACCTGACCCGTGGTGACCGGCGGTTCGATCCGCCGGTCCCGTTCGGTCGCCGATCGATCCGCTCTTCTTCCCTCCCATCCGGTCCGGGGTCGCCCGCCGCCGCCCCGCCGTACCGGTGGGCAGGGAGCGATCCGGACCGCCAGTGAGATCGGCGTGATGATGAATCCCAGTCTCGAAAGTCTGCTCACCGACCGGCTGGCGCCGGCGTTCGCGTCCGTCGCGGGCGGTGCGGTGGATCCGCTGGTCCGGCGGTCCCGGCACGCGGACTTCCAGGCCGAGGCGGCGCTCGCCGTGGCACGTCGGCTCGGCCGGCCACCCCGGGACGTCGCCGCCGAGGCCCTCGACCGGGCGGACCTGTCCGGTGTCTGTTCGGCGGCGACCGTCTCCGGCCCCGGCTATGTCAACCTGTCCGTCGCCGACGAACTGCTCGCCACGCTGCTGACCAGGATGGCCGCCGACAGCCGGCTCGGCGTACCGCCGGTGGATAACCCGGAGACGGTGGTCGTCGACTACTCGGCCCCGAACGTCGCCAAGGAGATGCACGTCGGTCACCTGCGCTCGACGGTGATCGGCGACGCGGCCGTACGGCTGCTCGACTGGCTCGGACACCGGGTCGTCCGGGTGAACCACCTCGGTGACTGGGGCACCCCGTTCGGGATGCTGATCGAGCATCTGCTCGACCTCGGTGCGTCCACCACCGGCGACAGCTTGTCGATCGGTGACCTGAACGCGTTCTACCAGGCCGCCCGGGTCAAGTTCGACGCCGACGGGGGTTTCCGGCAGCGGTCCCGGCGGCGGGTCGTCGCGCTGCAGGCCGGCGACGAGTTCACGGTACGGCTGTGGCGGCGGCTCGTCGCCGAGTCGGAGCGGTACTTCCTGGCCGTCTACGACCGGCTCGGGGTGCTGCTGACCGCCGACGACTTCGTCGGCGAAAGCTGGTACAACAGCCAACTGGCCCCGCTGACCGGGGAGTTGGACCGGCTCGGCGTGCTCACCGGGAGCGGTGACGCCGCCTGTGTCTTCCCACCCGGGTTCGTCGGCCGGGACGGGGAGCCGCTGCCGCTGATCGTCCGCAAGAGCGACGGCGGGTACGGCTACGCCGCCACCGACCTGGCCGCGCTCCGGCACCGGATCGACACCCTCGGCGCGACCCGGCTGCTCTACGTGGTCGGGCTACCGCAGCGGCAGCACTTCGAGCTGGTGTACGCGGTGGCCCGGCAGGCCGGCTGGCTCCGACCACCGGTCCGGGCCGAACATCTCGGCTTCGGTCTGGTGCTCGGCGCGGACGGCCGGAAGCTGGCGAGTCGGGCCGGCGACTCGGTCAAGCTCGGCGAGTTGCTGGACGAGGCGGTCGCCCGGGCCGAGGCGCTGGCCCGGGAGAAGAGTCCCGGGCTGGACCCGGCCGAGCTGGCCGAGGTGGCGCGGGCGGTCGGGGTCGGCGCGGTCAAGTACGCCGACCTGTCCAGCGAGCGGACCCGCGACTACGTCTTCGACTGGGATCGGATGCTGGCGTTGGGCGGGAACACCGCCCCGTACCTGCAGTACGCCCACGCCCGGATCCGGTCGATCTTCCGCCGGGCCGGTGGTGGACCCTCGGCCGGCGCCCGGATCGCGGTCGTGGATCCGGCCGAGCGGGCCCTCGCCCTGGAACTGCTCGATTTCGGCGCGGTGGTCGGCGAAGTCGAGCGGACCCTGGAGTTCCACCGGCTCACCAGTCACCTGTACGCGGTCGCGACCGCGTTCAGCACGTTTTTCGAACGCTGTCCGGTGCTGCGGGCCGACGCCGGGACCCGGGCGAGTCGGCTGGCCCTCTGCGAGCTCACCGCCCGGGTTCTCCGGCAGGGCCTCCACCTGCTGGGCATCACCGCCCCGGACCGGATGTGACACCCGGGGTGGCGGTGGAGCCGTTCTCCTCAGCCGCGACGGTGTCGGTTGATCGCCCGCAGTTCGGTCATCAGTTCCCGCCAGCGCCGGGGGATGCCGATGTCGAAGTACTCCGACTTCAGCGTGATGATCTTGACTTCGCGGTCACTGAGCAGGGACCTCATCGCCGTGTGGAGTTCGTTGAGGAAGGCCGCCTCGCCGAGCCGACGGGTCGTACCGGGCTCGATCACCACATCCCACTGCATCAGGCCCCGGGTACGGATCCGGACCGTGCCACCGGACGACACCCCCTCGGCGTCGATGGCGTTGAGCTCCTCCTCGTACCGGCGCTGGTGCGGGTCGGCGGCCGGCCGCTCGGCCGCGGCCAGCTCCTGGGCGCTGAGTCCCTGCGACTTCTGGTACGCCTCGCTGCGACCGCGATGGTAGGCGACCCAGGTGAGTACGCCGAGCCGGGCGAGCTGGTGGGCGAGGTCGTCCTCGTCGTACCGGTCGTACGCGCCGGTGCTGAACCAGATGTCGACGTCGTGGTAGTTGGTCACCTGGGCGTGGATGCGTTCATCGGGAGAGTTCACCGTGACGACCATCCTGTCCAGATGCTCACCGATGGAGGCCATAACCGTCCCTTCCGTGACCGGACATGCCGTCCCACCATAGTCAGTCCCGTACGGACAATCGCCCCCTATCCCCCCTGTGGTAGACAGGGCACGTGTTCTCGCCCGGTCGTTTCACTGCCCTGCTCGGCACCGTCGTCCTCGGGGCGGCGCTGCTCCCGTCCACTCCGGTCCGGGCGGACGCCGACGACCTGACGGTCTTCGCCGGGACCGGCGGCGCGGGTGCGTCCGGTGACGGCGGCCCGGCGGCGAACGCGACGCTGAACCATCCGACGGGTGTGGCGGTGGCCGCCGACGGGACTGTCTATCTCAGCGACGGCGGCAACCACACGGTCCGGGCCGTCTCGCCGGCCGGCACCATCACCACGGTCGCCGGTACGGGTCGGGCCGGAGTTCCGGGCCGGCCGGTGCCGGACGGTGTCCGGGGCACCGGGTTCGACCTGGTGTTGCCCACCTCGCTGGCGGTCGGACCGGACAACGTCCTCTACATCGCGGACAGTGGGCTGTTCCGGGTCCTCGCCCTGACGCCCGACGGCCGGCTGTCGGTCGTGGCCGGTGACGGCCGGCGGGGCGGTACCGGCGACCGTGGCCCGGCCACCGAGGCGACCCTCGGTCAACTCGGCGGCCTCGCCGTCGGCCCCGACCGGACCGTCTACCTCGGGGAGACCGACAACGGCAGGGTCCGGGCGGTCACCCCGGACGGCGTCATCACCACGGTCGCCGGCAACGGCGGCACCCAGGTGACCGCGGCGGGCGGACCGGCCACCGCGGTGCCCGTACCGGCCCCGGCCAGCCTCGCGGTCGACGGCGACGGCGCGGTGTGGATCGGCAGCGGTCTGCTGGTGCACCGCCTCAGCGGCGGGCGGGTGGCCACGGTCGTCCGGACCGGCGGGGACGGCGGCGGCGGTTGGGGCCTCGCCGAGGACCAGACGTGGCCGCCGGCCCGGACCCCGGTGAACAACGTCAGCGCGGTCGCCGCCGGACCGGACGGGATCTACCTGCTCGACCAGCAGGACCGCACGGTGCGCCGGCTGGGTGCCGGTGACGCCGTCACGGAGGTCGCCACCCTCCCGTCGACCGGCGGGCCGGCGGCCGGACCGGTCGCGGTGGGCGCCTCGGGTACGGCGTACCTGGTGGACAGTGCCGGCAACCGGGTGTACGCGTTCCTTCCGTCGGCCGCGCCAGCGCCGGAGACGGATCGTGGCGGCCTGCCGTGGTGGCCGTTCGTCGCCGGCGCCGCCGTGCTCGTCCTGCTCGGCGGCTGGGTCACCCGCCGGCTACGCCGGAACCGGTGAGGCGGCGACCGCTCCGGTTCCGACCACCGCACCCGATGAACCGACAACCCCACCGTCGGCCGGCCGGGAACTGCCACCCGGGCGACCACGGTCCGTGAACGACCGGCAAGGAGTGTCGATGGTACAGATCATGGGTGGAGACCTCTACCACCTCTGGCGGGTCTCCGACGTACATCTGCCCCGCATCGCAGACGTCTACTACGACGCGAGCCGGGCACTGGGCGGCGCGACCGGGGACGACGACGGCGGATTCCGCGCCAACGCCCCGACCGGCCCCGGCGGCACCATCATGACCAGCGCCGTCGGTGCGGCCTGGGCGGAGGTCCGCGACGAACTGCAGCGGATGTACCAGGACATCGGCAGCACCGTCCTGGACGCGAGTGCGGCGTTGCGCCGGGCGCAGCAGGCGTACGTCGACGCCGACATGGCCCGCTCCGACGCACTCTCCAGCATCCTGAACGACCCCTCGAAGCACAACCCGGACGACCCGATGTCGAATCCCCCGGTCGAGGGCGCCCCGGACCACCCCGGTGAGCCGGCACCCCGGCCCTGAAAGGAGCCCGCATCGTGAGCAGTCAGGTGGAGACCCCGGGCGACCTGGCCGGAGGGACATACAAGTCGACCGTACGGGACAAGGCCGCCCAGCTGAAGCAGGAGCTGATCAAACAGACCCTCGACGACATCGAGTCGTGGCGCAAGGCGGTCGACCTCGAGTACCAGCAGGCCCACCCGGACCAGCCCAACAACGCCTCCCCGATTCCGCCGGAGGAGATCGAGGGATACCGCAACACGGTCCGCAACGAGTACTACGAGTGGGTGGAACCGGCGTTCGAGAAGTACCTGGAGCCGGATCCGGACGCCCTCAACTCGATGATCAGCGCGTTGCGCACGATCGAGAGTTCGTTCGGCGGCAGCCAGGACGACGCCGGCAACTACCAGGGTGCGAGTTCGGCGCTGTCCAGGATCAACGACGTCCGGACCGACATGGCCGAGTGGGAGGGCAGTTTCCAGGTCAACTTCCTCGACAACTTCGTCAGCCCGCTGCAGACCTCGTCCGGCAACCAGGCCGCGGTCGCCAAGGTCAGCCGCGAGTACCTCGAGTGCACCAAGGTGATGTACATCCGCTATCGCAAGGCGGTTGTCGAACTGCTCGACAAGTCGATCCAGGCGGTGCAGACCCTCAACAACGGCAAGGACCCGAAGAGCTTCACCTGGGGCACCCTGATCGGCATCTCGGTCGGTACGGCGCTGACCCTGGGCACCGGCGGCCTGGCCATCACCGGCGCGGTGTTGATCATGAGCAGCACCATGTCACAGGGACTCGTACCGGATCCGCCGAAGACGAACGAGCTGAGCGCGCCGACCGCTCAGGAGGTCGCGGTCAAGGTCTCGGAGGCGATGTCCAAACTAGACGGTGATGTCCTGGAGGAGGAGCGCAAGGTCCAGGACGCCTTCGGCGCGCTGGCCGACACGATCGTCGCGGCCCGGAAGGACTACGGCCAACTCTGGGTGGCAACACCGGCGATCAGTGACGCCCGGCCGGACGAGATCACCCGGAACCTGCTGCCGGACAGCTGACCGCTCCCGGCCGGGCGGCGCCAACCGGTCGGCGGCGGCACCGCGGCGTTGCCGGCCGGGTGGTGGCTCCGGAGGATCAACCCAGTTCCGCGAGCATCCCCTCGCAACTGCGGACCACCATCCGGGCGGCACGGCGCTGGTCGGCCCCGTACACCGGATCCTCGGCCAGCTCCTGCCAGCGGCCGACCGCCGCGCTCGCCCGGTCCCACAGCTCGTCGCCGCCGGCGTCGTGCTCGACCCCCAGCCGGGCGGCCAGGCTGGTGCCGTCCCCGCCGATCAGCCGGTTGGCCTCGGCGACCAGGCCCGACTCGAACCGGACCCGGCCGCCGAGCAGCGCCGCCGACAGCCGCAGCTCGCGGAACTCGTGCGCGTTCACGAGCACCTGCTCCAGCCGGGCGAGGAGTTCCTTCGCACCCGGCCGGGGCTCGGTACGCAGCAGCGACTCCAGCGCGGCCAACGCCGACCGGGACTTGAGCACCGGGGTCCGGTCCACGAAATAGCGGGTGATCGACTCGCGCAGTTCGGTCAGGCCGCTGCGCCGGACCAGTTCGGCGCAGAGCCGGGCCCGACTGTCACAGCCGGTCCGGATCAGCGTGGTCGACAGCCGTACCCCGAAGATACCCAGCCGGTCGAGCAGCGCGTGCCGGGCCGCGGCGTCGATCGCGACCGGAAAGTCGACGGCGGTGAACCGGTCGGTGGAGAGCAGCAGCAGGTCGGTCTCCGCCTTCGGCAACCGGGCCAACGCGGCCAGCGCGGTGAACTCCGGCTCGGTCAGCACCCGGCCGGCGAGCGCGACCAGGCCGCCGAGTGCGACGACGCTCAGACACCGGGTGTTGATCCGGGGGTCGCGGCGGTGCCGGCGGGCGAGTTGCCGTGCGGTCAGCAGCGCGTCGACCCGTCCGCCGGCGAGTTCGTCGACCCGGGAGAGCACCAGCAGGACGTTCACCGGCGCCGCCCGGGCCACCGAGCCCGGCTGTGTGCTCTGCAGCGCGCGCAGGTCGTCGCCGCGCCCGTCCCGGCTGAGGTAGAGCACCGCGTCCGCCTCGCGGACGATCCGGTCGACGGTCGCGGCGCCGTCGTCGGTCGCCGCGGGCAGGGCGCGCTCGACCGCTGTCCCCGCCGCGCCGGTGCCCGCCGGGTCGAGCTCCGGGGTGATCGCCGGGGTGTCGATCAGTACGGCGTGCCGCAGCGCCCGGGCCGGCCACTGCACCACGAGGTCGTCGACCTGGTCCCAGCGCCAGCCGCCGAGGTCCACCCGCATCCCGTTGCCGGTACGGGTGACCGAGAGGTCCCGGGGCGCCCCGTTGGCCGGGTACGCGGTGATCCGCGGCTGGGGACCGTCCTCGTACCAGGTGAAGACCTGACGTCCGTCGGCGACCTCGACCGGCGCGACCTCCTCTCCCATGATGGCGTTGAGCAGGGTCGACTTGCCGGACCGCCAGGGTCCGGCGACCGCGATCCGCAGCGGCTCGCCGAACCGCTCCAGCAGTCGGTGCAGCCGCTGCACCGCCCGCCGGTCGTTGCGGTAGACCTCCGCCGCCTCGGTCAGCAGTTCCCAGGTGGCCTCGTCGAGGCCGGGCCGGGCCGGGCGGACCTGCTCGTGCGGTCGGGTCACGCCCCCGGCTCCAGCCCGCCGCGGTCTCCGGCGACGACCGCGACCCCGGCCAGCGCCTGGGCCCGCTCGTAGAGGTCGGACAGCCGTTTCATCTCCTCCGCGATCCGCCGTTGCCGCTGGTCGCGTTGCGCCGCGTCGACCTCGGCGGCCTGCTTGGCGTTGCGGAACGACCGGACGATGCCCTCCTGCAGATCCTCGGTCAGCTCGCTGAAGTGGTCGCGAAGCATCCGCTGCACCTGCCGGGCGGTGTCCTTGGTGTCCTTGCTCAACCGCAGGAAGAAGTCGTCGACGTGCCGCTGGGTCGCGGTCTTGACCGCCGCCTGGCGGCGTTTGAGCAGCGACTTGCCCTCGTCCCGGACACTCTTGCCGCCGAACAGCGCACCCGCGCCGAGCGAGATGGGATTGATCAGCGGCATCCCGGCGAGCGTGGTCGCCAGGCCGAACATCAGCACCCCGCCGTACGAACCACGCAGACCGGTGACGAGCTTCTGGGTGCGGGTGAACCGTTCGACCGTCGGCTGTTCCATCACCTGGATCCGGTCGGCCAGATTCTCCGGCACCCGTACCGACCAGCTCGGCAGGGCGTCGAAGCCGTACCGCTCGAAGGCGCCGGCGACCCGCTGGGCGATCCAGCCGCAGCGCTCGGCCAGCCAGGCGTAGTTCGCCTCCGCCGCCTCGGTGAGGTTCTCGGTGAGCCACTCCTGGAAGGTGTCCCAGCCGGTCAGCGGGTCGGCGGTGTCGAACGCCTCGTCGACCTTGCGCAGGATCTGCCGGGTCCGGTCGCGCAGGTCGTACTCGACGTCGGAGATCAGGTCGGCCATCTCGTCGTTGAGGGTGTTCTGCCACCGTTGTGAGCAGCGGCGCAGCTCGTCGACCTCGCGCTGCGCGGCGTGCAGTTTGGAGATCGGACCGGACCTGGTGGCCGCGCTGGTGACCGCGAGTTCGGCCCGCAACGGCGCCGCCAGCTGTTCGAGGACGGTACGGGAACTGAGCGCCACCGCGTTCCGTCCCAGGGTGTCGGCCTTGCCGGCCTGGTCCCGTCTCAACCGGTTGATCAGTTCGGGGAAGTGCGACTCGGCGTTGAGCTGCTTGTCGTTGGTCCGGGCCGCCTGCAGCCGCAGCGTCGCGGAGACCGGGATCAGCGCGGCGGCGACACCGGCGTCGGCCAGGTGCTGACGGTTGCGCTCGACCACGGCACGCCAGTGCGGCACCATGTCGATCTTGCTCTGCACCACGGCCACGTTCGCGTGCGACTGCGCGATGTGCAGCAGCAGGTTCAGTTCGGTCACCGAGAGTTCCCGGGTCACGTCCGAGACCAGCAGCACCAGGTCGGCCTGGCCGGGCGCGGCGGCCGGGCTGATCGGGCGCCGCGGGTCGGTCACGTCCATACCCGGGGTGTCGATGAGCACGAGTCCGGAGGCGAGCAGTGCCCGGGGAATGCCGATCTCGGCGTGTTCCACCCCGGTGCCGGGCCGTGGCCCGGTGCCGTCGAGGTCGCTCCCCCGACCTCCGCCGGCGGACGGCGGACCGGCCGTCTCCGGGGCACCTGTGCCGTCACCGATCCCGGCGCCACGACCACTGATCCGGGCCGCGATCCGTTCCATCGGTACGGCGATCCGGCGGGCCGGGCCGACGACCTCGGTGCCGAGCGGGCCCGGGGGTGGGGACGGCTGTCGCACCCGCGCAGCCGACTGCCCTGCCGTCGTCTGTCCCGCTGTCGTCTGTCCGGCCATCGTCTGTCCGGCGCCCGTGTGTCCGGCGCCCGTCTCCGGCCACGACGGCGCCGGTGACCGTGGCGCGGCCGCCGGACCGGGGCCTGCCCGCCGGGACGCCGGCCGGGGTTCGACACCGTGACCGGCGGCGGACCACGGATCCGGACCGGGCCCGGTCGGCGGGCGGCGCGGTCCGTCCGACCGGGACGCTCCGGACCGTTCCGGCCCGGGACGCTCCGGCCCGGGACGCTCCGACCCGGGACGCTCCGACCCGGGACGCTCCGACCCGGGACGCTCCGACCGGCCGGAACCGCCGGGTAGCGGACTCCAGACCAACGCGGCACCGGGGGTCTCGGCGTGGCCGACCACGGTCGGGATGGTGGTGCTGATTCCCTCACCCACCGGGCAGACCGTCGCGTTGAGCAGTGCGTTGATGAGCAGACTCTTGCCCTGTTTGGGCTCACCGACGACCAGCACCCGCAGTCTCGGATCCAGCAGCTGGGCGCGTCGCCGCCGGAGCCACTGGATGAGGTCGTCCCGTCCGTGTCTGCCGGAGACCCGGACGATCTCGTCGAGGACGTCAAGCCAGTTGGGCGCCACCACGCACCAAGTGTGCCGATTACGCCGCAATTATCAAGAGGAGAACTCGGCTCTGCGCCGGCACCGACGATTTCCGGCCCGATCCACTGCCCACCGCAGCGAAGCGGTTACGGCCTGATCGGCTGCCGGTACGGCGAGCTGGCACCACCGGAGAACCGAAGGCCGGACCGTGGGACCACAGTCCGGCCTTCGGCGGGCTACACGGGCTTCCCGCGCTCAGAGAAGGTCATCCGTGATGCCCAGCAGGCCGCCGGAGGTGGAGGCGTGTTCGTCTCCGGTCGGCCCGGTGTCTCCGACGAGACCGGAGGTGGTCCCGCGCAGTGTCTCGCCGACGTGGTCGGTGAGACCGGTCACCGTCGAGGTGACACCCAGGTCGTCGAGGGCTGGATCGTCGGCGGTGCTCAGCGGCCCGACGTCGAGCGCGTCCCCGACACCACCGACGGCGTCGGTCAGCCCGGCGACCGAATCACCGACGCCCAGCGAGTTCCCGACCCCGCCCAGCCCGTCCGTCACGCCCAGCGTGCCGACCAGCCCGGTCACCTGGTCGAGCGTGCCGTGCAGGGTGTCACCGGCGAAGTCGACCAGACCCAGTTGGCCGCCGTCCGGGCCGCCGGGCACCCCGGCCCCCGTGGTGTCGGTCAACACCGGATCCGACAGCCCCGAGTCGAGGGTGTCGTCGAGGTCCACCCCGGTCGGCGCGACCTCGTCCAGCGGCGCCACCGGAAGCGGCTGGTCGACGTCGAGCCCCGGACCGGGCAGCCCGGCGCCGACAACCCCCAGGCTCGCCGGCGCGACGGTGCTGATCACACCCAGCGCGGCGGTGTTGAGGTCGGGACCGGTCGAGTGGGTGCCGGCGGCGAGCTGGTACGCGACGTGCTGCAACTGCCCGATCACCGCGGTCGGGTCGGGCTGGAACTGCTCCAGGCCGAGATCCTCGGTCACCGGAAGCAGCGAACCGAGCCCCTGGACCGGCGCGTAGTCGACAACCAGCGGCACCACGTCCTGCACGTCCGCGACCGTGATGTCGGTGAGCCCCGCGTCCCGCAGGGTCCCCTCCGGGTCCAGCTCGAAAGCGGACCGCGCATCCGGGTTGGTGAGCAGGTTGAGCACGAAGTCGTGCAGTGTCTGGGGCGAACCCATCGTGCCGGTCTCCTCAAACGAGCTGGCGTACTGGCCGGAGCTGCGCTGCCGCCCCACGCTGGTGCGGCCAACGCGGGTGCACCGGTCGAGCCGGCCCGGTGGCGCCGTTCGGATCTGGTAGCTCACCGTAGCCGGCGGTCCCGGCCCGGGCATCGGGGACGGTGCCCGGTTCGGCCGTGCCCCGGATTGGGGCCGAACCTGAAGTTCAGATTAGGGGCTTAGGGGATGCGTTCCGCCAGAGTTAGGGTCCCGATGGCGGATAGATCTCTGGTACGAAAAGATGACTCCCTAACGGCCCACCGGGCGAGCCCGACCGCCCGGGCCCGCACCCGGCGCGACCGGCGTCGACACCGGCGGAACGGTGCACCACCCACCGGCCCGCCCGACGACAACTCGTGGTGAAGGATTGATCGAATGCCCTATGTCCTCGGCGTCGACATCGGCAGCACCACCACGACTGCCGCTGTCATCCGCCCCCGGGGCTCGACCTGGGAGCAGCCCGAGGCGGTCCGGCTCGCCCCGACCGGCCACCCGGTGCCGTCCGTCCTGCTGATGGCGACGAACCGGTCGATCACCGTCGCCGACCCCGACGACTACGAGCACCCCGTCGACGGCGGCTGGATCGCCCGGAACTTCGTACCCCGGATCGGCGACGACGTGCCACTGCTCTTCGGTGGCGAGGCGTGTACGGCCCAGGCGCTCACCGCGATGCTGGCGATGTGGGTGGTCGAACGGGTCATCGAACGGGAGGGCGAACGCCCCGAGTGGATGGTGCTCAGCCACCCGGCCGGCTGGGGCGCGTACCGCCGGCACCTGCTCCAGGAGGCGCTCTGGGAGGTCGGGCTCGCCGACGTCACCCTCGTACCGGGGCCGGTGGCCGCCGCCGCGAACCACGCCGGGTACGGGCTCGCCGGGCGGACGCTCGCGGTGCACACCCTCGGCGGCAACACCTTCGAACCGGCCGTGGTCGACCGGGTCCAGCCGCTCGGTTTCGAACTGCGCGGCGTACACCCCGAACCGGAACACCTCGGCGGCGCCGACCTCGACGACGCGCTGGTCGAACAGATCCGCACCGCACTGGGCCGGGAACTGTCCGACCTCACCGACCCACTGGTCCGGTCGGCGCTGCGCGGGCTGCACCGGGAGTGCCGCCGGGCCAAGGTGGACCTGACCGACGTGGGCAGCACCGAGATCTCCGTACGGCTGCCCCGGCGGGACCTCCGGATGACGGTCACCCGCGGCGAGTTCGAGGAGCTGATTCGGCCCGCCCTGACGCTGACCGTCGACGAACTGGCCCGGACGGTCCGCTCCCGCGGCCCGCGCCCGGAAGAGGTCGACGCCGTCCTGCTGGTCGGTGGCTCGGCCCGGATCCCGCTGCTGCGCGAACTGCTCGCCGCCCGGTTCCCGGTGCCGGTCGAGACCGCACCCGACCCGCAGCTCACGGTCGCGCTCGGCGCGGCACTGGCCGGCAGCCAGATCCTGGACCGGCAGCGGGGCAACCGACCCCCACCACGGCCACCGGTGATGCGGCCGCCCCGCCCCGGGTACGGTCCGGGCGAGGTCGTGCCGCGCCAACGGGACCGGTCCACGGCGGCGGAACCCGCCCGCCGGCCCCCCGGTTCCGGCGCCGACGGGCGCGAACACCTGCCACCCCGCCCCCCGATCCGGATCACCCCACTGGAGTTGCCGATGCGTGCCCTTTCCCGCCTCACGGCCGGTCGCGGGTGAGCGCGCCGCCGATGCTCCGTACCGACACCGGATCCCCGCTCGTCCTCGACGAGCAGACCGAGGCGTTCCTGGCCCGGGTCGACGCCGACCCCCGGACGCCGCTCAGTGCCGCCGTACAGGGCGCCGGCGGCCACGGCAAGTCGGCCGTCCTGTCCCGGCTGCGGCGCAGCTACCAGCAGGCCGGCATGGTGGTGCTCGACCACTGGCGGGAGCTGGCCGACCCGGCCGATCCCGGTCACGCGCTCCTGGTCGACGACGCCCACCTGCTCGACGCCGGCGCGCTCGGCGAACTGTGCCGGCTGGCCGAGTCCGGCCAGACCCGCCTGGTGGTCGCGTTCCGTCCCTGGCCCCGCCCGACCGGTCTGGTGGAGCTGGTGGAACTCCTGCACCGGGGCGGGCCGCCGGTCCTGCTCGGCCCCTTCTCCGAGCAGCGGACCGCCGCCTACCTCGGCCGGATCCACGGCGGCGCGGCGGCGCCGACCACCGCCCGGCTGGTGCACGAGCAGACCGGCGGCGTACCCCGGTTCGTCGAGTGGCTGGCCCGGGCGCTGCGTCCGGCCGCCCCCGGCCCGGACCGGGCGGAGGCCCGACCCGGCCGGCCGGCCGTCGACGGCGGCCGGTCCGGCGGTGGCCGGCCCCGGACCGGTGCCGACGGGCCGGAGCCGGCGCCCTCGCCGGGATCCCGCCCGACCGGGCCCGGGCTGGAGATTCCCCGGTCGGTGCTGCTGCAGTTCGTCCCCGAACTGGAGAGCCTCGACCTTGAGGTACGGCGCCTGCTGCTGGCCCTGGCGGCCGGCGCCGGTGTCCCCACCGACCTGCTCGGCGCCCTGCTCTCCCGGCAACCGGAGGAGTTGGACGCGCCGCTCGCCGCGGCCCGCGCCAGCGGGCTGCTCGGCCCGGACGACCGGCTGACCCCGATCGTCCGGCGCGCCATCGCCACGCTGAGCCCGGCGAGCCAGCGGGCCGTGGTGTGGCAGCACCTGGCGGAGCTGCAGCTGCAGCGGGGCGGCCGGGTGCTGCCACTGGTCCGCTCGATGATCGACAGTGGGATCGGCGGCAGTTGCCCGGCCGGGCTGGCGGAGGCCGCCGGTGACGAGGCGTTGGCCGAGGACCCGCCGCTCGCCGCCCGGCTCTTCGCCGTCGCCGAGGCGGCCGGCCGACCGACCGCGGCCCGCCGGGCGATGGCGGCGGCGCTCGCCGGCGACCTCGACTCCGCGCTGCGGCTGGCCGACCGGTTGATCGCCGACGCCGAGTCGCCGTACCGGGCGGAGGGGGCGGCGGTGGCCGCCACCGCGCTGGTGCACCGGGGGCATCCCGACCGTGCCGTCGAGCTCTACCGCTGGGCGGGCACCCCGGCCTCGATGGCCTTCGCCGCCATCGGCGCGGTCGGCACCGGTCAGGCCGGCCCGCTCGACCGGCTGCTCGACGACCCGCCGACCGACGGCCCACCGACCCTGCTCGCCAGCGCCGCACTGCTGATGGCCCGGGGGCTGCGGGAGACCCTCTCCGGCCCACCGACCGCCGCGCTCTCCACCCTCGTGCAGGCGTCCGCGCTGCTGGAGCCGGCCGGCCGCGCCGTGCTGTTGCCGGAGAGCCCGGCGGCCCTGGCCGCGCTGGTCGCGATCCACTCCGGCGAGCTGGACATCGGTGAGCGGACGTTGGACCGTGCGGTCGCCGCCGGTCTCGGCGCGACGCTGACCGCCCGCCGGCACCGGCTGCTGCAGACCTGGCTGCTGATGGTGCGCGGCCGGACCGCCGACGCCGGGCCCCGGCTGGCGGCGGCGACCGCCGGCGGCACCCCGCTGGAATCCCGTGACCTGCTCTTCGCCACCGCGCTCGAGCTCGGCATCGCCCGGCGCAACAGTGACCTGCCCGGCCTGCAGCGCGGCTGGGTGCGGGCCCGGGAGGCGGTGGTCCGGCATCCGGTGGACCTGTTCACCCTGCTGCCGCTCGGCGAGTTCGCCATCGCCGCGGCCCGACTCGGCGAACTGGACCGGTTGGCGCCGTACCTCGACGAGGCCCGTACCCTGCTGACCCGACTCGGCGACCCGCCGATGTGGACACTGCCACTGCACTGGAGCAGCCTGCACGCGGCGATCATGACCGACCGGCCGACGGTCGCCGACGCCCACGTCGCCGCCCTCACCGCGACCGCCGGCCACAGCCCGTACGCCGCCGTACTGGCCGCCGCCGGGCAGAGTTGGGTGGAGGTGCTGCGCGGCGAGGTCGACCCGGTACGGGTGGAGAACGCCGCCCGGGGCCTGCACGGGATCGGCCTGTGCTGGGACGGCGCCCGGCTGGCCGGGCAGGCCGCGATCCGTACCTCGGACCGCCGGGCGATGACCACGCTGCTCGACTGTGCCCGGATGCTGCAGGGCCGGCCGACCGGGGTGAAGGGAACTGCCCGGCCGGCCGCCACCGGTACCCCACCGGTCGCCGACCCGGTCACCGCACCGACGGAGGGACGACTCAGTGAACGGGAACGGGAGGTCGCCGAACTGGTGCTCGGTGGCCTGACCTACAAGCAGATCGGTGACCGCCTCTTCATCTCGGCGAAGACGGTGGAGCACCACGTGGCCCGGATGCGTCAGCGGCTGAACTGCGCGAACCGCAGCGAACTGCTGGCCCGGCTGCGCACCATCACCGAGGAACGGTCCGGCGGCCAGCCGACCGGTTCCGCCTGGTCAGGCCAGCGGGTGGCGCGATGATGGCGGCGCTGCGGCGGGGTCTCGGCGACCTCGGCCGGGTGGGCCGGCGACTGACCCGGACCGCACCGGTCGCCAGACCCGTTACCGACCCGGACGCCACGCCACCACCGACCGGCGGCAACCGGCCCGCACCACCGACCGGCGGCAACCGGCCCGCATCCCCAGCCGGTGGCGACTCGGCGGGTGACCCGGTCGGGACGGGTCGGCCGGACCGGACCGAGGGGACCGCGTCGCCGGTCACCGCCGAGCGACTCCGCCGGTTCACCGCCGCCGTACTCGTCGTGCTCGTCCTGCTCTGGGGATACGGGGCCTTCCTGGCCACCCGGGACGCGATGGACCTGCTCGCGCTCCGTACCCTCGCCGGACGACTCGGACAGCCGACCGAGACGCTCCTGCTCGACCTGCAGGCGGAGCGCCGGCTGACCGTGGTCGAACTGGCCGCGCCCGGCCGGCACCGGGACGCGCTGGCCGCACAACGGTCCCGCACCGACAACACGATCGGGAAACTGCGCCGGTTCGTCCAGGACGGCGACCTCCGGCTGCTGACCGCGGGCGCGGCCCGGGACCGGGCCGCCGAACTGGTCCGGCAACTGGAGACGGTCAGGCCACTGCGGGAGGACATCGACCGGGGCGGCGTCGACCGGGCCACCGTCGCGGCGTCGTACGCCGGCCTCATCGACGCCGGCTTCGCCGTGTACGGCGCACAGTGGACGAGTCGACACCTGGAGCTGACCGAACAGACCCGGCCGCTCGTGGCACTGGCGCGGTCGATCGAGCTGCTGGCCCGGGAGGACACCCTGGTCGCCGGCGCCCTCGCGGCGAACCTGCTGACCGCGACCGAACACGCCCAGTTCGCCGAGCTGGTCGTCGTCCAACGGTTCGCAAGGGGCGAGGCGGTGGCGGGGCTCTCCGCCACCGAACGGGCCAGCTACGAACGGATGACCACCGGACCGGTCCTCACCCGGCTCCGGGTCGTCGAGGAGCAGCTGCTGACCGGTGGCCGGGCCGGCACCACCCCGGAGGCGGGCACCGGGCGGCCGCCGGTCGGGGCCGCGGAGTGGCAGGCGGCGGTCGAACCCGCCCTGGCCGAACTACGCGGCCTGGTCAGCGCCGGCGTCCGGCACAGCGTCGAACAGGCCGCGCCCGGCGCCGCCGGTGTGGTGGTCCAGGTCGGCCT
The DNA here is from genome assembly GCF_039871775.1 of Plantactinospora sp. B5E13. Classification (NCBI taxonomy): domain Bacteria; kingdom Bacillati; phylum Actinomycetota; class Actinomycetes; order Micromonosporales; family Micromonosporaceae; genus Plantactinospora; species Plantactinospora sp. B5E13. Next base: position 163,146 of record NZ_JBDPLT010000011.1, on the reverse strand, counting down.
GGTCGGCGGCCTCGGTCTCGTCCTGGTGGTCGGTACCGTCGTCCTCGCCTTCCGGGCCGCCCGGCGGCTCGTCGACGACCTCGACCGGCTCGGCACCGAACACACGGCGCTGCGTACCTCCCGGGACGAACTGGCGTCCCGGGTGGCGGTGCAGGCGGAGCGGGCCGGCCGGCTCGCCGCCCAGGCCGCCCAGCTGTCGACCCAGCGCCGGCAGCTCGCCGCCCAACGGGAACAACTGGTGGCGCAGACCGTACGCCGGCAGGCGCAGACGGACCGCGCGACGGAACGGACCGCGCAGGTCGCGGCGCGGTTGGCGGCATACCAGCGGGCCCGGGAGGTCTTCGTCCGGCTGACCCGGGAGAACCAGACCCTGCTGCACCGGCAGATCGGCCTGCTCGACACGCTGGAGCGACGGGAGACCGACACCGAGGCGCTGGCCGAACTGTTCCGCCTCGACCACCTCGCCACCCGGATCCGCCGCAACGTCGAACAGCTGATCAGCTTCTCCGGCGGCACCCCCGGCCGACGCTGGCGGCGTCCGGTGCCCCTGATCGACGTCGTCCGCGGCGCGGTGGCCGAGGTCTCCGACTACGCCCGCGTCCTGGTGGCGCCGAACTGGTCCGGAGAGGTCGCCGGACGAGCCCTGCCCGACCTGATCCACCTGCTCGCCGAGGTGGTCGAGACGGCCCTCGCCAGCTCACCACCGACCACCACGGTCCGGATCGCCGGCGAACGCCGCGGCGGTGCGGAGGCGATCGTGGTCAGCGACGACGGCGTGGGCCGGGGACCCGCCGAACTCGCCACCCTCAACACACTGATCCGGGACACCCCGACGGACTCGCCGCTGCACGGCATGACCGGCCTGTACGTCGTCGGTCGGCTGGCCCGCCGGCACGGCATCACGGTCGAACTGGCCGCCGGTCCCCGGGGCGGCACGGCCACCACCGTGCTGATACCGGCTACCCTGCTGGTCCGGACCGCCGACCTCGATCCGACGGATCCGCCAGCCGACCCGGACCGTGCCAACGCCGGGTCCGACCGGCCGGATCCGCCGGAAGGGACCGGCGACACGGTGATCCCGGCCGACACCGGCGTCGGCCACCCCGGGGATCCGACCCGCCCAGGAGACGGGCCGGACGCCCTGCCGGTACGGGTCCGCCAGCCCCACCTGGGCCCCTCGGCGGGCGTGCCCACCGGGGCGACCGGCCCGCACCAGAACGGTGCGCCGGCCCGCCCCGCCGAACCCGATTGGTCGATGACGATCGAGCTGCCGGTTACCCTGCCGACGCCCATCGGCGACCAACCCACCAGCAGTGAGAGGACAACAGGTGACTCACGCCCTGGTCACGACGGATAACCTGGTCGAGATCCTCGACGAGTTCGTGGACCGTGTCTCGGCCGCCGAGCATGCCGTGGCACTCTCCCCCGACGGGCTGCTGCTCGCCGTCTCCCGGGGGGTCGACGGTGAACTGGCCGAACAGATGTCCAGCATCGTCGCCGGCCTGCAGGCCCTGGCGACGGCCGCCGCCCGGTACGCCGGCCCCGGCGGGGTACGTCAGGTGATCGTGCAGATGCACGAGGCCTTCCTTTTCGTCACCGCGACCCGGGGCGGCGCCATCCTCGCCGTCCGGTTCACCGGGGACACCGAGGTCGACGCGATGGCGTACGAGGTGGCGGTGGCGGCCGGTCAGGCCAACCTGCACCTGCCCACCTTTCCGGTGCCGGCCGATGACCTGACCGGGGGGTGACCCGCGGTGCGCACCGGTACCGACGGCCGCACCGACGACGCCTGGTACGACCAGGACGCCGGGCCGGTGGTACGGCCGTACGCGATGACGCGGGGACGTACCCAGCCGGTCCGGGGGGAGTTCGACCTCATCTCCCTGGTGGTGGCACGCGGTCCGGCACCGGAGGGGGCGGACCTCACCCCGGAGCAGACCGCCATCCTCGGCCACTGCCAGCGGCCGCTCTCGGTGGCCGAGATAGCCGCCGCGCTGGACCTTCCGGTGGGGACGGTCCGGGTGCTGCTCGGCGACCTGCTGGAGGTGGGGCTGATCGACACCCACGCGCCGCCGCTGCTGGACGCGCCCTCGGAGGAACTGCTGGAGGCGGTGCTCGCCGGGCTGCGGGCGCTGTGAGTCCCGGAACCGAGGGGTGCGGCCGGTCCGGTGCCGTCACCCGCGCAGTGGAGGGAAGGTAAGTGCAAGAGGTGGAACAACGTCCGTCACGTACCCTGCCGGTCGTCGTACTCGACCTGCTGTTGACCGGGGTGGCGGCCGTCCGGGGGCTGGCACGTCGCACGGTCCGGCTTCCGGCGGGCCGGCGCGGTGACCGGGCTCTCGCCGTCGTGATCGTCGCCGCCGCACTGGCCGTGGTCACCGGCACCGGATTCGTCGTCGCCGCCCTGTTGCGGGCACCGGACCAGCTCGCCCCGCTGGGGGTGGCCGCCCCACCGAGCCCCACTCCGGAGGCCGGGGGCGACGACGGGCGGACTCCGGGCGAGGCGAGCGGCACTCCGCCGGCCTCCTCACCGCTGCCCCCGCCGCCGAGCCGTGCCCCGAACCCGCCCGCCGACACCGACGCCGACCCCGGACCGCCCCCACCCCCGCCGGCCGCGCTGCTCGGCAGCTACACGACGGAGGACGTCACGCTGCTGCACTACACCGCCTCGGTGACGATCACGAACCCGGGCCGGAGTGCCGCCGGCGACTGGACGCTGGTGCTGACCCTGCCCCGGCAGACCCAGTCGATCGGCCTGGTCGACGGTGCGAAGGTGAGCCGGGACGGGGCGACCTGGACGTTCGTACCGGACCAGGAGACGCGTCGGGTCCCGGCCGGCGGTTCGGTGCGGGTGCGGTTCCGGGTGGACGGAGCGGTGCTCGACGCGGCGCCGACCGGCTGTGCGGTCAACGGCCGCCCCTGTGCGCAGCCGTCGAAGCCGGCCGACCGCTGAGCGTCGACTGCCGACCCCCCGGTTGTCCGACGTGACCCGGTCTGACGTGACCTGGTCTGACGTGACCCGGCCGGCCCGGTGGTAACCGGGCCGGCCGGACCGGTCAGAGCGGGTTGCAGAGGTTGACCCGTTCCAGCACCGCCGCCTGAGCCCGGACCGCGGCGGCCGACGAGGCCGGGTTGACCCGGACCGCCTCGGCGGCGGCGACCACCTCCGCGAAGGTGCCGTCGTCGGCATGTAGGTCACAGTCGGTGTCCACCGGGTCGTCCAGCTCGAACGGGCCGTGTGCGAAGTTCAACCAGACCGCGAGCAGGTCCCGGTCGAACCGCTGCTGCGCGGTCGGCAGCAGCCGCAGCGCGAGCACGTTCCGGGCCCGTTCGATCGTCGACGCGTCGGTCACCTCGCCGAAGACCGCGCTCATGTGCCCGGCGATGTCCAGGTAGCACTCCAGGATGTCGTCCGGCAGGTGCTCCGGCGGCAACGAGGTCACCAGGAACTCCAGGTACCAGATCGTCGGCAGTTTCTTCAGCAGCCCGTTGTCCTGGACGACCACGGTCACCGAGTCGGTGTCCGTACCGCCGTCGTCGTCGGTGGCCGCCAGCCCGACCTGGTAGACACACGCCCGGTCGTAGCTGACCCCGGTGGTGTCGGTGATGTCCCGGGGCTGCACGCTCGGACTCAACGGCGGGTCCGGATTCGGCGGGTTGACCAGCGACGTGGTCGTCCGGTCCGGGGTCGGGGCGCCGTCGCCGAAGTCCCAGGAGACGGTGAGGTCGTCGCTGCCGGGGTCGGTGACCCGGGCGGAGAGTGCCACCTCGTCGTCGGCATGGGTCACGATCGTGCTGCCCCCGGGGGTGTCGACGGCCCGCGACCGGTCGATCCCGGCGTCCGGGGCGACGTTGGTGATGGTCACCTCGGTGTCGCCGCAGGTGGTGGTGTCGTCGTCGCTGCCGCAGACGGTCACCGTGAAGGTGCCGTTGTCGCCGTACACGTGGCTGGTGTCGAAGGTCAGGGTGGCGTTCGGCGGATTGTTCTCGACCGGGCCGGTGAGCGGGCCGCTGGTCCCGTCGCCCCAGTCGATGGTCGCGGTGAGCGGATCCAGCCAGCCGGGGTCGCTGACCGTGCCGCTGGCGGTGACCGCCGCTCCCTCGGACCGGGGGCCGCCGACCGTCGCGGTCACCTGCGGCGGCGCGTTCGTGATGGTCACCGTGGCCTGGTCGGTGGCGGTGCCGCCGGGGCCGGTCACCCGCAGCCGTACGGTGACCACACCGTCCCGACCGACCAGGCCGAACGTCGGATTGGTGCCGCTGGCGTCGTCGAAGGCGCCGTCGCCGTCGAAGTCCCAGGCGTACGCGGTGGCGTTGGTGCCGCTGCCGGCGAGCGTCACCGGTGTCCCCTCGACGGTCTGGTAGGGACCGCCGGCGTCGGCGGTCGGCGGGTCCGGGATCGCCGGGTCGGCCGCGGCGAGCAGGTCGATCCGGGGTGTGGTGACGTTGCCGCCGCCGCTGGCGTACGTCACCGGCACCCCGGTGTCCCGCAGTGCGGTGAGGAGCTGTGCCGGCGTCTGCCCGGGCAGGGCCGCCGCGAGTACGGCGTACGCCCCGGTGACGTGCGGAGCCGCCATCGAGGTGCCGTCGAAGTTCGCCCAGGTGTTGTCCGGCACCGAGGAGTCGATGCCGACCCCGGGGGCGAACAGGTCGAGCAGCGTACCCCGGTTGCTGAACCCGGCCACCGCGTCGCCGTCGGTGGTCGCGCCGACGGTGACCGCGGTCGAGATGCAGGCCGGGGCGCCGACGGCGGCACCGTGCCCGTCGTTGCCGGCGGAGACCACGCTGGTGATGCCGAGCGCCAGCAGGTCGTCGATCGCCTCCTTGCGGGCGTCGTCGTCGCAGGCGGCGGCCTCCTCGCCGCCACCGAGGCTCATGTTCACCGCCGCGATGTCGTGCCCGCCGCTGATGTCCGCGATCCGCTCCAGGGCCTCGATCTGGTCGGAGACGTAGCTCAGCACGCACGGGACCGGGTTGTCACCGCAGTCGTCGGCGTTGTCGAACCGGGTGAAGACCTGGACGGCGATGATCTCGGCGCCCGGCGCCACCCCGTCGCCCGGCGCGCCGGGGACCCCGGCGGCGGCGCCGGCGGCGATTCCGGCCACGTGACTGCCGTGGTCGCAGAGATTCGTCGTACCGTCCACACAGGTCGCCGTTGTCGCGTCCGCCGCACCGGCACCGGTCTGGCTGGTGCCGCCGTTCGGGCAGAGCGTCTGCTCGCCGTCGCCGTCGCTGGAGTAGCAGGCCTCGTCGACCAGCCGGCCGGCGAAGAACGGGTGGTCGCGGTCGATGCCGGTGTCCAGGATCGCCACCGTCTGGCCGGTGCCGACGTGCCCGAAGTCGTGTACGTCGTCGGCGTTGATGACCTGCAGACTCGACGCCAGCGTCGGTGGTTGCGCCACGTCCGGTTGGATCCGCAGCACCTCCGGGGCGGCGGCCAGCCGTTGCAGGGCCGGGGTGCCGACCTCGAGCGCCAACAGTGGATAGCGGTGGAAACGGGTCAGGGTCCGGAACTCCGAGCGGGCGTTCCGCAGGCTGTTGAGCACCGTCGCCTGGTCGCTCTGCTGGCGTAGCCGGACGACGACCCGCTGCGGCCCCTCCGCCTCGGCCCGGGCGACGAGGCCGCGGATCTCACGGTCCCGCCGTGCCGGGTCGATCGCGGGACCGCTGCCCGCACCGGAGGCGGCCTGATCGCCGGGGGCGGCCTGATCACCGGAGCCGGCCTGATCACCGAGGCCGGCCCGATCGCCGGGGGCGGTCAGCGTCGCCGCCCGAACCGGGGCCGGGACGAGGGTGAGTGTCGCCACCACGGTCGCGGCGGCGAGCAGGGCGCGGAACAGGCATCTCTTCTTCACCGTGCGCTCCTGGTCGGGGGAAGGGCATCGTGCCCCGGGGGACGGGGGTCAGGCCCAGCGGGTCAGTCGGTGGTGGAATCCGGTCTGTCCGGCTGGATGTGCACCACAAGCGGCGAGCCGATCAGGTGCCGGAGGGCCGGCTCGTCGACCGTGAGGGCGAGCTGGGGCAGGCGTTCGTACCGGGTCAGCACCTCGACCTGGTACGGCGCCAGTTCGGCGAGCAGCCGCCGCTGGACGTCGGCGATCCGGTCCCGCTGACGTCGTACGGCGGCGGGATCGGGCAACTCGGCTTCGGGTACGTGCGCGACGGCGACGGTGACCACCAGCCGTACCACGCCGCGGCCGGCTCGCAGGGCATCGAACAGTGCCCGGTCGGCGTGGGACGCCCGGGGCGAGGCGCCCGGGGTGGGTGGCGGGTCGGGTGGACCGGTCGGCGGTGTCACCACCGACGAGGTCGGCGGGGCGGAGGGGGCCGGGAGGACGGTCGGGGGGCCGGACGACTCGACGCAGGCCGCGGCGACCAGCACGAAGCCGATCGCCGCCATGGTGGATCCGACGGGTCGTACGGTCACGCCGCGCTCCCTCCCCCGGGACAGCGGGGAGAAGTTAGCGCGGCGAACGGGTTGCTTCCTATTCAAATGTCCTTGATCAGTCAGACCCGGTCAGCTCCGGACAGGATGTCCAGAGGTGTCAGGAAGGGGTCCTGCCCACCGCCGGCTGCCGCCAACTCGGTGGGCAGGACCCCTTCCACACAGGTCAGCGGTGGCGGACCTCGCCGGCCTTCTGCTGGGCCTGTCCCCGCAGGTCCTGGGCGGACGAGCGGGCCTGGTCGCGCATGCCGCCCGCCTCCTGACCGGCCTTCGACCGCACCGACTGCGCCGCCTGCTGCACCGGCTCCCGCAGGTTCTCCTGCGCCTGCCGGGCGACGCCGGTCGCCTGCTGCTTGATCTGGTCGATCTGGTCGGAGTGTTCGGAGATCTTGTTCCGCAGCTGGCCCGCCACCCGGCGCTCCGGCGAGGTGGGCGGCAGCAGGGCGGAGGCGAGTACGCCGAGCCCGAACGCGACCAGCCCGGCCGCGAGCGGGTGCCCCTCGGTCTGCTGCCGGGCGCTCTGCCCCATCTGGTGCATCCGGTCACCCGCCATCGAGGAGGCGGCCGACAGCCGGGCCTGGGAGGTCTCCCGGGCGTGCTGCACACCTTCCCGGGCATGCTGGGCGCCGCCCACCACACTGTCCCGGGTCTGCTGGGCGCCGCCCACGACGCTGTCCCGGGCGTGCTGGCCGGAGCCCGTCATCCGGTCCCGGGTGTGCTGGCCGGTGCCCATCACCCGGTCGCGGATGCGCTGCCAGGTGCCCTGGGCCCGGCCCTGGACCTGCTCCTTCTGCCGTCGCGCGACGCTTCGCGGGTTCATCCGGTCGGTCAGGGCGTTCACGTTGTCGCCGAGGTCGTCCTGGGTACGCTCGATCTCGGCCCGGATCTGACTCGGATCGGTGCTCATCGTTGTCCCCCCGATTGACGATGTGTCTGGCCACGGACGGCGGCCGGGGTCCGCCGCACGGACTCGGCCGTCTGCGGCAGGGTGCTCAGCTTTCTCGTCTGTTTCCGGGCGACCGAGAGCAGGACCACGGCGATCAGCGCCCAGGCCCCGGCCACGACCAGCGCCGCGAGGCCCTGGTCCATCACGTTCGCCAGCCCCCACCACGCGGCGTACGACAGGAACAGCAGCACCATCAGTCCGCCCAGGGCGGCGCCACCGAACATCCCGGCGACCGTGGCGGCGGTCCGCGCCTCCTGGCGCAGCTCCACCTTGGCCAGTTGGATTTCCTGCCGGACCAGGGTCGACGTGTCACGGGTGATCGAGGTGAGCAGTTCGCCGACCGAGGCCTGCGAGGTGTCCCGCTCCCGGAACGGGGTCCGTAACGGGTCCGGCTCCCGGTACGCGGTCTGGGTCGCCGTGTCCCGGTCCCGTCCGGCGCCCTGGCCGTCCGAGGAACTCATCGTGCCTCCCGGGCCCGGCCGTCACCGCTCGGCTGTTCGTGTCGCCGGCGTTCCATCTCGCCCAGCATCCGCTGTGACGGGTCGGAGAGCTGCCCGCGCATGCCGTCCGGGTGGCCGCCTGCCTGCTGCTCTCCACCCTGGCCGGACATGCCACCGCGGCTGCGGGTGAGCCGGCCGGCGAGGATCCCCGCGACCGCCGCCCCGGCGAGGAAGAGTCCGGGTCTGCGGCGGGCGTAGTCCCGTACGTCGTTCAGGACGGTGCCCGGTTCACGCTGGTCCAGCCACTGTGCCGCCTGCTGTACCCGGTCGGAGGCGTGGCGTACCAGGTCCGTCGCGACGCCCGGTTGGTCGGTCCGGTCGGACATCATCCGCAACTGCTCCCCCAGCTGACGCAGCCCGTCGGCGGCCCGCTGCTGCTGCGCCCCGGCCTGCTCCCTGAGTTGGGCGGACGCCTGACCCATCAGGTTCTGCGCCTGCCGGCTGGCCTCCCCGGCGACGTCCCTGCTCCGGTCAGCCGCGCTGTGTGCCAGCCCACCGCCCGCCTGGGAGATCCGCTGACCAGCCTCGGTCGCGCCCTGTCGGGCGGCCTGGGTCGTCGACCCGAGGCCGTCGCCGGTCGCGCCGGCACTCGCTCTCTGCGTCATGACAGGCCCCTCAGCTCTACCACCATGGTCGACGGAACCGCCGACGACGCTGGCTACCCGGGGCGTCGGCAGTTATGCCCACCGTGGCGGCGACCGGCCGGTGGGGAAGCCGCCGCCCGTCGGACAGGTCGTTTCCCGGCGCTCGCCGCCGGGCACCAACAGGACAGCGACGTCGCGCTTCGACGTCAGGACGACTGGAGGACACCATGGGCATGACGGACAAGATTCGGCACAAGGTGGAGGAAGTCGCCGGCCTGGCCAAGGAGAAGGTCGGGGACGCGACCGACAACGAGCGGCTCCAGGCGGAGGGCGCCACCGAGCAGACCGAGGCGAACGTCAAGCAGGCCGGCGACCACGTCGGTGACGCCGCCCGGGACGCCCGCGACGCGTTCGGCCGGCACTGATCCGGTCACGGATCGGCGGTCAACTCCGCCGGGGTGGGCGGCCCGACGTCGGGCCGCCCACCCCGTTGTCGTGAACGGACCGCCACCGGCCGATAGGCGCGGTTCGTCGTCCTACCGCGCGCTGGATTTCCCTCCACCGCCGAGTAAGGATAGCCTAACCGCGATATAGGCGAGCCTTACCTTAGTGCGGAACGAGGAACGACAGATGCGTCGATTCGCAACCGGCCGAGGGGCGGTCTCCCGACTCGCGGTGGGCCTGACCGGAATGGCCATGGCCGTCGGAGCGTCGGACAGGCCGAACCTGGACCTGATCGCCTCACTGCGTCCAGACCTGATCGTCTCGACGACCGTCCGGCACGACAGGCTGTACGACAAGCTCGCCGCGCTCGCCCCGACCGTCCTCGTCGTCGCCACCGGTCCGACCTGGAAGGAGAACGTCACGCTGCTCGGCCGGGCCCTCGGTGCGGAGATCCGGGCCGCCCAGGAACTCACCCGCTACGAGGCCCGGGCGAAGCAGCTCGGCGACGAGATCAACACCAGGGCCGCCAACCCGACGATCTCGGTGGTCCGGTTCGGCGACGGGAAGACCCACCTGATGACAGGGGCCTCGTTCGTCGGCGTCATCCTGGCCGACACCTTTCGGATCGACCCGGTCACGTAGCGCCGGACGTGCGTCGGGTCGCCGCGGTGCGGCCCCGTCGACGCTCATCCTGACCCTGGTGTCGACGATCGCGTCGACCCGACCGCCGGTGGACGGCTCCGTCGCGCCGGCGTACCCGACGCAGCGGTGACCCGGCCGGAGGAGGCCTGTCCGTGCGGCTCTACCTGACCGCGCTCAACCCGACCGACGCGGTGCTCGACGGCTTCCTGCCGGCCGCCGCCCGGCTCGGCCTTCCGGTGACGGTGTTGACCGACCAGCCGACGAACTGGCCGGACCTGCCCGGGGTCACGCTCACCGGCGCCGACGTACGGGACGTCCGGGCGATCGTGGACGTGGTGCAGTCGGCCGAACCGCCGACCGCGCTGCTGTCCAACAGCGACCACCTGCAGACGCCGACCGCGCTGGCCACCGACTATCTCGGGTTGCCCGGCAAGGACTGGCGGGCGACGCTGCGGTGCAAGGACAAGCGGCTCACCAGACGTACCCTGGCCGACGCCGGACTGGACACCGTGGCGGCGGTCGCGCTCGGCCCGGACGACGGCCCCGACCTGGCGCGGGCCCTGCCGTTCCCGGCGGTGGTCAAGCCCCGGGAGGGGGTGGCGAGCGAGGACGTCTACCTGGTCGCGGACCGGGCCGACCTGCGCCGCCGGGTCACCGAGATCCGGGACCGCCGGCCCCGGCTGCCGCTGCTGGTCGAGGAGTACCTGGCCGGCGACCTGCACACCCTGGAGACGTTCGGCGACGGACGCATCCTGACGGTGCTCGGTGGCTGGCGGACCGAGCTCGGCCCGCCGCCGACCTTCGTCGAGGCGGCGCTCGACTGGGTCCCGGAGCTGCCGCCGTCCGTCGCCGAGCAGGTGCTGGCCCAGCTCGCCGCGCTCGGTGTCGGATTCGGCGCCTGCCACACCGAGTTTGTCGTCGCCGACGGCCGGGCCCGGATCGTCGAGGTCAACTACCGGCTGATCGGCGACCGGATGGACCTGGTCCTTGCCGAACTGCTCGACGTCCCGCTCTTCGAGTACGTCATCCGGGTGCACGCCGGCGAGACCCTGTCGTCGCCGGCCGCGCCGGGACTCCCCCGACCCGACCCACTGCGGGTGGACCGGCACGCCCGGGTCGAGTACGTCTGCGCCGACCGGTCCGGCACCCTGGTCGCCGCACCGGACCGGCTGGACGTGGTCACCCCGGACGACGTCCGGCTCGGCATCCGACCACTGCGTCAGCTCGGGGTGAGCGCGCCGCTGAGCCGGACCAACCGCGACTACCTGGCGGTCCTGCACGCGATCGGACCGGACGCCGGGAGCGCCAGCCGCGCGTTACGCGACCTCCGGGCCGCCCACCGCTGGGAGATCACCGGATGACCGTCGGGCGGACGCCGGCCGGGGTGGACGACGCGGAACGGCTGCTCTTCCAGCGGGTGTTGGACGCCCTGCTCCGCGAGGACCACCTCGGACTGTGGCACAACGGCCGGACGGACGGCCCGGGCCAGTGGCTGACCCGTACCCCGGCCGTCCGGTTGCGGATCCCGGTCCGGCCCGACGGCTTCCAGCACCCGCTGCGTTGTGCCGGCCCGGAACTCACGGTGCTGGCGGAGACCGGTGCGCCGCGGCCGGTCCGGACCCTGGACGGGCTGCTCGACCTGCTGGCCCCGACCGACGATCCGGAGGCCGAGGCGGGCTGGGCGGACTTCCGGGCCGAGTGCCGGGCCGACCTCGCCGCGCGGCGGCTCGCCGCCCGGACCGCACCCCGGGTGTACGCAGAGCGGCGCGCCGCCCGGCGCACCGAACCGGACGGGATGGCGGGGGCGCTGTGGGACGACGCCCTGGCCGCCCGGACCGATCATCCGGTGTACCCGACCGGCCGCTGCCGGCACGGGCTCGACGAGCGGGACCTGCTCCGGTACGCCCCCGAGCACGCCCCCACCTTCGTGCTGCGCTGGACCCCGGTGCCGGTCAGCGAGTTGACGGTGACCGGACGGTTGCCGGCCTGGTGGCCCGCCGCACCGTCACCGGAGACCGGGCTGCTGCCGGTGCACCCGCTCACCGCCGCCCGGTACGACCTGCCGGTGGTCGACGACGTACCCGACGTACCGGTCCGGCCGACCCTGTCGATGCGGACCGTGGCCGTGGTCGACGACCCGGCGCTCCGGTTGAAGCTGCCGCTGCCGACCGCGACCCTCGGCGCCCGTAACCTGCGGACGATCTCGCCCGGCACCCTGGCCGACGGCGCCGCGCTGCACCGGCTGCTCGACCGGATCGCCGCCGCCGAGCCGGCGTTCGCCGACCGGATCCTGCACGCCGACGAGAGCTGTCACGGGCAGGCCGGGGCCGACGCCCGGCGGGCGTTCCTGCTCCGCCGCTTTCCGGGCGGGCTGGCCGGGTGCCGGGTGGTGCCGGTCTCCGCGCTGGCCGCCGCCGACCCGGACGGCGGTACGGTGGCGCAGCGGGTCGGCGGGCCGGATCCGCGCCCGCTGCTCGACGCGTACCTGGATCTGCTGCTCGACTGGCACGGCTACCTGTGGTTGCGGCACGGGATCGCCCTGGAGGCGCACCAGCAGAACATCCATTGTGTGCTCGACCCGGCCGACCGGGACGGCGCCAGCCTGCGGCTGCTCTACCAGGACAACGACGGGGCCCGGTTGGCGCCGCGTCCCGGGGTGGACCTGGCCGACACCCGGATGTGGATCACGGATCGGGGCGAGTTGGCCGACGTCTTCACCACGATCACCCTGCACCTGGCCGCCACCGCGCCGCTGCGCGACCTCGCCGGGCACGGGGTGCCGGTGCCGTCGCCGGGCGCCGCCCTGCGTCCCCGGCTGGTCAGGGTCCGGGACCGCTGGACCGCCGGCGTCGACACGCCGACCGGGCTCGACGGGTGGGACGTGGCGGCCGCTGCCCGGATGCTCACCGAACGGGTGCTGGACGCCAACCGGCTGCCGGTGAAGGCGATGGTCACCGCCGGCACCCTGCTGCCGAAGAGCCGCACCGGCTGCGCCGACGTCAACAAGTACTACCGGCGTACCGGCCCCAACTATCTGCGGCCGGACCGGTGACCGCCGCGGTGTCCCGGTCCGCCGCCGACCTCGCCAGCGCACACACGCTACTCGGCTGCGTCGCGCGGGAGGTCGCCGGGCCGGACCGGCAGGCGAGCCTCGCCGACGGGTACGCGCTGGTCCGGCTGGCCCGCACCGACGTACTGCTGCGCTGTGCGGTGGCCCGGGTGTCGATGGTCGGCGCCCACCGGTACGTCGGGCCGGTGCAACGGCTCGCCGGCGGCGGCTGGACCGACGTCGACGCCGTCGAGCTATCCGGTCTGGTCGGCGCCGAGCTGACCCGACGGACCGGCCGGGCCAACCCGGAGTTCGCCGGGCAGGTCAGCGCCAGCCGGGACGCGCTCGACCGGGTGCTGCGGCTGCGTCCGGCCGTCGATCCGGAGCCGACCGGCGATCCGGCCGTCGATTCCTACGTGGACTCCGAGCAGTCCCTGGTGTACGGGCACCCCCGGCATCCCACCCCGAAGTGGCGGACCGGGGACGTGGCGGCCTGGAACGCGTACGCCCCCGAACTGCGGACCAGCCTGCGGCTGCGCTGGCTGGCCGTACCTCGGTCACTGCTCGCCGAGGACGGACCGTTCGACACGCTGGTCGAGGTCCTCGACCCGCCGACCGCACCGGGCGGATACGCCGTCCTACCGGTACACCCGTGGCAGTTCGCCCTGGCCGGGCCGCTCGACCCGCGGCTGCGCGACCTCGGCCCCGGCGGTGTGGTGCTGCGGCCGACGGTGAGTGTCCGGACCCTGTACGCGCCGACCGCCGACCTGTTCGTCAAGACCAGCCTGCACGTGCGGATCACCAACTGTCTGCGGAAGAACGCCCGCTACGAGTTGACCGGGGCGGTGGCGTTGACCCGGCTGCTCGCCCGGCTGCCGATGCCGGCCGGGGTTGCGCTGCTGCCCGAGCCGGCATACCGGACGCTGGACGTGCCGGGGCTGGACGAGACGTACGGGGTGATCCTGCGTGGTGGGCTCGGTCCGCACCTGGCTGGTGGCGGTACGCCGGCGGTCGCCGCCGCGCTGGCCGCCGGGCCGCTCGACGTACCCGATCCGGTCGGCTGGTGGGGTCGGTACGTCCGGCTGCTGGTCCCGGCCGTGCTGGAACTGTGGGGTCGGCACGGGGTGGTGCACGAGGCGCACCTGCAGAACGTGGTGGTGGTCCTCGACCGCCACCGGTGGCCGGTCCGGATGCTGCTGCGCGACCTGGAGGGGGTCAAGCTCGACGTCGACCGCCGGGCCGACTGGCTGACCGGGCTGCCGGCGTCCGTGGGCTACCGGCCGGAGCGGGCGTTCCAGCGGGTCGCCTACTGCCTCTTCGTCAACCATCTGGTCGAGCTGGCCGGTGCGCTCGCCGACGCCCACCCCGGGGTCGAGCCGGCGCTCTGGGCGGTGGTCCGCGAGGTGGTCGCCGAGACGTCGGCCGGGCTCGGCGACCCGGCCCCGTTGCGGGCGCTGCTCGCCGGCGAGCCACTGCCGGCGAAGGCAAACCTGCTGCTGCGCTGGCGTCGGGCCGCCGACCGGGAGGCCGACTACCTGCCGTTCCCCAACCCGATCGGAGGACGCTGGTGAACGGGACCGACCGGCCGGCGACCGGCGGCGGTGAGACCGGCCCCCGGCCGGTCTACCACTACGACCTCGCCGGGCTGGCCGCGCACGTCGGATGGGTCCGGGCCGCGTTGCCGGCCGGGGTGGAGCTGCTGTACGCGATGAAGGCGAACCCCGATCCGGAGGTGCTGCGTACCCTGGCGCCCTACCTGGCCGGGTTCGAGGTGGCCAGTGGCGGCGAGCTGCGGCACCTGGCCGAGGTGCTGCCGGGGTCCGTACCGGCGGCGTTCGGCGGGCCGGGCAAGACCGACGCCGAGCTGGCCGCCGCGCTCGCCACCGGGGTATGCCGGTTCCACGTCGAGTCCGTGACCGAGCTGCGCCGGCTCGCCCTGCTCGCCACCGCCCGGGGTGCCGTCGCCGACGTGCTGCTCCGGGTGAACCTGCCGTTCGCCGCCGACGGTGCGGTGCTGGTGATGGGGGGCCGGCCGGGGCCGTTCGGGATGTCGCCGGAGCAGGCGCGGGAGTGTCTCCGCCTCGGTCTGCCCGGGATCCGGGTCCGGGGGGTGCACGCCCACCTCGGCAGCGGGCTCGCCGCGCCGGCCGCCGCCGACCTGGCCCGGGCGGTCGTCGGCTGGGCGGTCGACGAACTCGACGCCGCCGAGGTCAACGTCGGGGGTGGGATGGCGGTCGACTACGCCGATCCGACGGCCCGCTTCGACTGGCCCGGCTACGGGGCCGCCCTCGGCGGGCTGCTCGCCGACTTTCCGGGCCGGGTGTTGCGGATCGAGCCGGGCCGGGCGTTGACCGTCTACTGCGGCTGGTACGTGACCGAGGTGCTGGACGTGAAACGGTCCGGTGACGAGTGGTTCGTGGTGGTCGCCGGCGGTACGCACCACCTGCGTACCCCGGCGGCGAAGCAGCACTCCCAGCCGTTCCGGGTACGGCCGGAGCAGCGGTGGTCGCGGCCGTACCCGCGTCCGGTGACCGGGGCCGGGCCGGTGACCGTGGTCGGGCAGCTCTGCACCCCGAAGGACGTACTGGCCCGGGTGCCGGACGCGGCCGCCCTGCCGGCTCCGGGCCGGATCGCGGTCGGCGACACGATCGTGTTCGGCATGGCCGGGGCGTACGCCTGGAACATCAGCCACCGCGACTTCCTGATGCACGACCCGCCGGAGTTCCGGTACGACCGGCCAACCCACTGACCGCCCGCCGGCTACCCTCGGACAAAAGAGGATCATGAGGTGGAGGACAGGGTGCGGTACCGCGAATTGGGACGCAGTGGGCTGTCGGTGTCCGAGATCGGCTACGGCGCGTGGGGTATCGGCGAGTCGGCCTGGGTGGGTGCGACCGAGGACGAGTCGGTACGCGCCCTGCACCGGGCCGTCGACCTCGGGGTGAACCTGATCGACACCGCCCGGGGCTACGGCGAGAGCGAGCGGATCGTCGGCCGGGTGGTCCGAGAGCGGGCCGGCGACGAGGTGCTGGTGGCAACGAAGGTGCCGCCGAAGAACGGGATCTGGCCGGCGCCGGACGGCCTCGACCCGGCCGAGACGTTCCCGGGCGAGCACATCCGGGCCAGCCTGGACACCAGTCTGCGGGCCAGCGGCCTGGACCACTTCGACGTGCTGCAGTTCCACGTCTGGAGCGACGACTGGGTGGGTCGGGGCGACTGGCTGGAGACGGTCGCCGAGCTGAAGCGGGAGGGCAAGATTCGGCTCTTCGGCGTCTCGATCAACGACCACCAGCCGGACAACGCGCTGGAGTTGGTCCGCAGCGGTGCGGTGGACAGCGTGCAGGTCATCTACAACATCTTCGACCAGGCGCCGGCCGACGCGCTGCTGCCGGCCTGCCAGGAGCACGGGGTCGGGGTGATCGTCCGGGTGGCGTTGGACGAGGGTGGGCTGACCGGGCGGATCACCGCCGACACGACGTTCCCGGAGGGCGACTTCCGCAACCGCTACTTCCGGGACGACCGGCCGGCGCAGGTCGAGCGGCGGGTGGCCGCGATCGTCGCCGACCTCGGCATCACCGCCGACCAGATCGCCGAGTACGCGCTGCGGTTCGTGCTGAGTTCGCCGGCGGTCTCGACGGTCATCCCGGGCATGCGTTCGGTCCGCAACGTCGAGCGCAACGTGGCGGTGAGTGACGGCCGGCCGCTGACCGCCGACCAGCTCGCGGTCGTGGCCGGGCACCGCTGGCTGCGGAACTTCTACGGCTGACCGGACCGAACCCGTTCGGCCCGGCCGCCCTGGGAACCGGGGTGGCCGGGCCGGCGTCGTACCGGGTGGCCGATGTTCGGCTCCGGGCCTTCGGGGGGACGACGTGGCAGCTTCTCCGGTGCAGCGGCGACCGTGGATCGCGCTGGTGGTTGGCGTCCTGGCCCTGGCCGGGGTGTTCGGCGTACTGCTGTGGGACGGGGGCCGCCTGCTGTCGTCCGGGTCCTCCTCCGCTGACGAGCCGTACTACAACTCCACCGTCGACCTGGAGGGCAGCGCCGACCTGATCGTCCGGGGCGGTTTTGTCGACAGCCGGGAGCACTCCGACCGGGGTTGGCCGGAGGTCACCGCGACGCTCAGGGTCGACGCGGTGGCCAAGGGCGAGGTGAGCGTCGGCGACACGGTCGAGGTCTCGTACGCCCGGCCGGGCTCCGGGCCGGACGCCCCGGACGGGCTGGACCCGGACGGCGGCGAGTACGTCTTCCTGCTGGTGGTCTGGCCGGAGGGCGGGTCGAGCCTGGTCAACACCACCCAGGGCTTCTACCGGATCGAGGGCGGCCGGGCGGTCGCCGGTGAGGACAACCCGGTCCCGCTCAGCTCGACGGTCCGGCAACAGCTCGGTCTCAGTTGAGGTGTCCGGCACACTTCTCTGACTATTGTCAGAGATATGGCGACGCTGAGCGAGCAGGCAGCCCTGGTCCGCGACTTCAACCGCTACTACTCCCGACGGATCGGCCTGCTCACCGACCGCTATCTCGGCCAGGCCCGCCCACTCAGCGAGGCCCGGCTGCTCTTCGAGATCGGCACCGGCGCGGACGTCCGCGACCTGCGCGCCCGACTCGGCTGGGACTCCGGATACCTCAGCCGCTCGCTCCGTTCCCTGGAAGGTCAGGGTCTGGTCGAACTCCATCCACACCAGACAGACGGACGGGTACGGGTCGCCGGGCTCACCGACGCCGGCCGTACCGAACTCGCCGAACTCGACCGGCTCTCCACCACCCGCGCCGTCGAACTGCTCGAACCGCTCACCGCCGCCCAGCGGGACGAACTCGTCGCGGCGCAACAACAGACCCGACGGCTGCTGCGGCTGGCCGCCGTCACGGTCGAGGTGGTCGCGCCCGACTCGGCGGTCGTGCGGCACTGCCTGTCCGGGTACGCCACCGAGCTGACCGCCCGCTTTCCGGAGGGGTACGACACCGGGGCGCTGGTCGCCGACGCCGAGGTCGACGGCGACCGGGGTGCCTTCCTGGTCGCGTACGAGCACGGCGAACCGGTCGGCTGCGGGGCGGTACGTACCCACTCCCCCGGCGTCGGCGAAATCCGCCACCTCTGGGTGCACGCCGACGCCCGTGGACTGGGCCTGGGCCGCCGACTGCTCCGGGAACTGGAACGGCAGGCGGAGCTACGCGGCCTGCACACCGTGCGGCTCGGCACGCACCGGGTGCTGACCGAGGCGGCGACGCTCTACCGCGCCTCGGGGTACCGGGAGATCCCGACGTACGACAACTCGCCGTACAACCACCTCGCCTTTGAACGGGTGCTGGTCGGCGACGACGTGCTGCCGTCGCTGGACGGCCGCCGGTTCGCCGCCGTCGACGAGGTGGCCGGCGGGGAGGTCGACACCGCCACCCGGTTCGACTACCGGGAGCGGAACGGCGAGGTCTCGGCGACGTACACCGGGGGTGCGATCCGGACCGGGCACCTGGTCGGCACCCGGGACGGCAACACCCTGGACTTCCGGTACGTGCAGCTCAACCGCTCCGGCGAGACGTCGAGCGGGCACTGCGTGTCGGTGCTGTCCCGGCTGCCGGACGGGCGGCTGCGGCTCGACGAGACCTGGACGTGGGAGTCCCGGTCCGGTTCCGGCACCAGCGCCGTCGAGGAGGTGCGGTAGCCGACCCGGACGCCAGAACCGGTCAGCCGAGCCGCTGCCGCAGCCAGCGCAGGGCACCGACGCCGAGCCGGCGTTTCTCGAGGGCGATCGGTTCCAGCCCCGGCGGCATCAGCGTCATCCCGCCGGCGACCAGGAACCCGGTGTACGCGGCCAGGACCGCGTCGACGTCGCCGGGCTCGACCGGCATGGTCGACGCGACGCTGGACAGGTACGGCTCGGGATCGAGACCGTCCGCCGCCGCGCTGCCGAGCACGGTGACCAGGTCGACCACGGGTGCGCCGAGTCGGGCGTGCGGCCAGTCGACAAAAACCACCCTGTCCTCGGTGAGCAGGATGTTGTGCGGGTACAGGTCGAAGTGGACCAGCGAGTCTCCCTGCGCGGCGCGCAGCCCGCGCGCCTCGAGTTCGGTCAGCCGGGTCAGATTGGCGGCGGACCAGGGCGAAACGGCCGACAGCCGGTCGCGGTCGAGTTCGGCCCACCCGCCGAGTCGTGGATGGTCGGTGCCGAGCGGTACCGGTGACGGGGTCACCGCCCCGGCGAGCCTCGCCACGGCCCGCACCGTGCGCCGCAGGTCCCCGTCCGTCCACGGCCGGGCCGGCTCGGCACCGTCGACACACTCGAAGGCGAGCACCGTCCACCCGGTGATCTCGGAACTGCTCAACAGCCGGGCGGCCGGCACGTCCGCCGGCAGATGCCCGGTGACCACCGCCTCGGCCCGGTAGTGGCCGGCCTCGACCGGCCAGCGCGTCCCGTCGACGGCCTTGACGAAGACGCGACGGCCGTCCCGCAGGCCGAGCCGCGAGGCGAAGCCCGGCGAAAACCCGCCCGAGCAGTTGTCGGACCGGGTGACCGGGCTGCCGACCAGTTCCTCGACGCCGGTACGCAGCGTCGGCGGCAGGTCGTCCCACAACGGTCGACGTTTGCTTCCGAACATGATCCTCGCTCTGTCGCGGTCACCCGGGCCGTCGTTGGTCAACCGGTGTCAGGAAAATGGGGCGTCCTGGATTGAGGGCGAGCACCGGGATGGCGTCGATTTTGCCAGCATCCAGCGCATCCCAGTAGATCCCGCCCGGGCGACGGGAAGACCCGCACCGGATCACCTCGTCCGGAGTCACGATCAGGTCGACTCTGAAATCGTGGGGTGACTCCGGAAGCGGACGGTCGAGCACCTGCGCCGCGTGAACCGTGGTTGCCAGGATGGTTTCTGGTCCGATGAGGCCGGCCTCCATGAGCAGGGCGACCTCGATGTCGGAGTAGCCAGCCCCCTTGCCCACGCGCACGCCGTCTCGGTTGACCGCGACACTGCCGCAGATCACCAGGTCAACCGGCCGCATCTGGTCAACCCCGACCTTCGGCGCGTTTGCCGCCGCACCAGCGCTGGTAGCGACCCTAGCGGAGTCGTCTCCCACAATCGCCGGATCGAGAAGGTAGAAGGGTTGTGCGTCGGCAAGCTTCGGCACAGCCATATAAACCAACTTCGCCTCGGCCAGCGCCCGCATCCGAACTGCGAACTGGGCCTTGTCCGGATTCGACTTGACAACGCGTGCACGGTGCCACTCCGGCAGGTCCGCGAGACGCCGGGCGGCGGCCTCCGCACCGACGAAGTTGGGGATACGACCGTACGGTCCAGGGGGCGGAACGGCGCCCAGGCGATCCAGCCGGCCCCAGACCTCATCGCGTACGCGCCGCTTTTCCTGCTCCGTTTCCATCGGGTGTCCTCACCCAGCCATCAGCTGGAACAGTCGGTCCGTAACTTCCTGTACGTCAACACGGCCGCGCCATGGACGCAGCTCGCGTCCTACCTTGAACAGGACGTTCATACCGCCGCCCGCACGGGTCCGCTCGACCACGTCAACGCCCGCGTGCAACGCGACAACCGCCCCGTCGATCTCGCGCTGCCGCAACCGCGCCAGCGCGAGGTTGCCGGAGGTGATCGCTCGGGACTTCGTCCGGTCCGACAGCTGCGTCATCGCCGCTTCGAGCAGGGTTTCCGCCTTCCGCGCATCCCCGAGGGAGAGGTAACAGGAGCCAGCCACCCGGGCAAACTGGGCGGCCGCCACCAACGGACGACAGGGGTCGGTCTCGGGTGTCACGCCCAGCTCGCGTCCGGCATCGCCGAGCGCCCGATCGCACGCCGATCGGTCTCCGAGCATGGCGTGGGCTTCACCGACGTGCAGCGTGGCCAGTCCGGCGAGCGCGTGGCTTCCGAAGCGGTGCGCCAATTCGGTCGCCTGCGCTGCCTGGGCGAGGCCGCGCCTCAGGTCCCGGTCGGCGTAGAGGGCGACATAACCGCTCCGCAGCCGTGCGTGTGCCTCCTGCAGCAGGTCGTCTCCCTGCCGCGCCGCACTGGTCGCCTGCTCGTAGTAGGCCACCGTGGTCGTACGGTCCCGACGCTGCGAGGCGTCCCAGACGAGTTGACCCAGCAGAATCAACGAGGTGGCGTGTACTCGGGCCAAGGCACGCCGCACCTCGACCGCCGAGGCGTGTGCCCGGAACAACGCGATGTCGGCATGCAGTCGGACGGCGTTCGGCAGGAGCGCTGTGGACGGGGTGCTGTCGTAGCGCAACGTCAGCACATCCAGTTCGTCGCGGAGTTGAGCCGCGGTAGCCAGGTCCACAGCCCGGGGCGATCTCAGGGCATGCCCGAGGCGTTCGGTGCGGCGAGTATTGACCTCGCCGATATCCTCCAACAGTTCGGTGATCTTCTCCAACGGAACCTGGAGTGCGTCCGCGAGGCGTGGGCGGGCCCACGGCTGCGGATCGGATTCCGCCCGCTCCCAGCGAACCACCGTCGTGCGGTCCACCCCGAGCTTCTCGGCGAGGCTCTCCTGGGTGTGTCCGACCGCCCTGCGTCTGTCCGCGAGGCGCTGCCTTTTCAAGGCCATCAGTGAACTCCCCGCCCACATGTCACGGAAACAGCCTCGGACAGTTACGCATATCGCTGATCGTATTGCAACGTTCCTACGCCATTTCCGCCGAAGTCACGCGCTGGGCCGGCCCACCGTTTGGGCAGCAGGCTGATGACACGGCCCGGGGCGGATGCTGGGCCACCGGTTCCCGCCAAGCCGGCGTGGCGGGCTGCCGACCCCGTCCGCCTCGGCGCCACCCAGAAGCGGATCGACAACAGGGGGCAACGTGGTGTTGGTGGCAGCCGCCCGGAGGGCGGAATCCGATGGTGTTGCGTCTGTCGAGTTGCCGGGCGTACTTCCGGATGGTGGTGGGCGACGGTGAGCGCACGCTATCCGAGGCCGACCCCGGCGGAGGTCAGATCTGTTCGTTTCGGTCGTGGTCGGTGGCGGCGTGGTCTCGACCCGGACGAGGTGTACGGGTTCCTGGACCGGCTCGCGGACGAGATGGAGTTGCTGCGCCGGGACATCCGGGTGGCCCGCGAGGACGCCGACCGGGTGAAGGCCGCGTTGCGGACCTGGCAGACCCGGAACGCCCGGGCGGTCGACCAACGCTGGCGTGGTGGGCGGCAGCGATGAGCGAGCCCTCGGGCAGACGACCGTCAGCGGCTGTCGAGGTCACCGACGAGATGGCCGCGCGCTTCCGGGACACGCTGCTTGAACACGCCAACGATCGGGAATCCGGCGTCTGTGTGCGGTGCGGTCGAAACCGCTGTGACGAATGGCGCTGGGCGTACGAGCGACTGGTCCTCGCCGGTCGCCTCGATGACCTGCCCCGCCTTTGGGCCGGTCCCTAGAAGTTGGGAGGCACGAGGTTGACGACACGCGCCCCGGGCGGAACCCAGTTGCGTGATGACCGGTGGATTTGAGTAGTCTTTGCGCCATGTCGAGCCCTGAGGCATCCAAGGTGGGGGCTTTCGGTCACGCCGTCAGCCCCCTGAACCACTGAGTTCATAGTCCGCTTCCCAGCAGCCTTCGCTGCATGGGCATCTGCGCACACCCTTGGGCGCTGGCCGCGGTGACGAGACGTCTCCCCGTTCTCTCTCACCTCGGAGTTCTTGATGCCTCTGCCGCTCTACCTGCTTGCCGTGGCGGTCTTTGCCATGGGCACCTCGGAGTTCATGCTCGCTGGCCTGGCGCCAGACATCGCCACAAGCCTCGACGTGTCGATCGGGGCCGCCGGGCTTCTGACCTCGGCGTTCGCTGTCGGGATGATCATCGGCGCACCGCTTATGGCGGCGCTCGCGCGCCGGTGGCCTGCCCGGGCCAGCCTGCTGGGCTTCGTGCTGGTTTTCGCCATAGTCCACGTCGTGGGGGCCCTCACGACGAGTCTCGCAGTTTTGCTTGTCACCCGGGTGGTCGCCGCCGGGGCCAACGCGGGCTTCCTGGCCGTGGCACTGAGCACGGCGGCCAACCTCGTCCCATTTGACCAGAAAGGGCGCGCGCTGGCGGTGCTGCTCTCGGGTACGACGGCGGCCACCATCGCTGGGGTTCCCAGCGGTGCGGTGCTCGGCACAGTCTTCAGCTGGCGGGCAACCTTCTGGGCGATCGCACTGCTCTGCCTTCCCGCTGCCTTCGGCGTCGTGAAAGGCATCCCGGCCCGGGTCGGAAAGACCCCTCGAGACACGTCGGCCGGCCCGTCTCTTCGGGACGAGATCGCCCAGCTCGCGATGCCCAGACTGGTCCTGGTCATGCTGCTCGGTGCCCTGGTCAACGCTGCCACCTTCGCCACGTTCACCTTCCTGGCACCGATCGTGACCGACACCGCCGGCCTGGGTGAGCTGTGGGTCTCGGTCGTGCTGGTGCTCTTTGGTGGCGGGTCCTTCGTCGGCGTCACCCTCGCGGGACGGCTCTCCGATCAACGTTCCGGCATGGTGATCGCAGTCGGTGGCCCGCTGCTGCTGCTCGGCTGGGTCGCGTTGGCGACCCTGGCTGCCCAACCGGTGGCGCTTCTGCTCCTCGTGTTCGTGCAGGGCACGCTCTCCTTCGCGTTGGGCAGCACCCTGATCGCGAGAGTGCTCTATGAGGCAGCAGGCGCCCCCACCATGGGAGGGTCGTATGCGGCCGCCGCGCTCAACGTCGGTGCTGCCGGCGGCCCCGTCGTGGCAGCAGCGACCCTCGGGACCGATGCCGGCGACCTCGGCCCGGTGTGGGTCAGCGGCCTCCTGGTTACGGTCGCACTGCTCATTGCCCTGTCCCTCCGGCGATTCATCGCATCCGGCGTCGACCAGACGATTCCATGACTCATGCGAACGCTCCGTTGAGTGTCGAGGGACGGCGGCGACTCATCGAGCGCTGCCGACCCCGACGGAGATCCGAGCCGTACGTTTCGGTCGGGGAAAGTGCCGGCGTGGTCTCGACCCGGACGAGGTGTACGGGTTCCTGGACCGGCTCGCGGACGAGATGGAGTTGCTGCGCCGGGACATCCGGGTGGCCCGCGAGGACGCCGACCGGGTGAAGGCCGCGTTGCGGAACTGGCAAACCCGGAACGCCCGGGCGATCGACCAACGCTGGCGAGGTGGGCGGCAGCGTTGAGCGACCGCCAGGATCGGGCGTCCATCGACGGAGTCGGGGGCAGCCGCGAGACAGAACCTAGTCGGACGGGATCGTGCGGGTGGCCTGGATGGCGCGGCGCAGCCGACCGTCGGCAGCCAACTCGCCGAACATGTAGATCTCGGTGCTGATGGTGCCGCCCTTGCGCAGTTCGGCGATGAGCCGGTACCGGGCGGCGACCTGGTCGCCGTCCACCAACGCCTGCTCCACCTCGACCCGGAGGGCGGTGGCCCGTTTGCGGGCCGGACGGATGTGGTCCAGCAGCCGCTTCCGGTCCAACAGCACGCCGTCGTTGATCAGCTCGTAGTCCGGCGTGTGGTAGCGGTCCAGCACGGTCGCCGGGTCCTCCTCGCCCAGCCCGGCCTCCTCCGGGTACCTCAGCAGATAACCGGTCAGGTCGGTACGGGGCGTCATGCCATCCCTCTTATCTTTGACATGCTGTCCACGATAACGCCGCCCGGTAGATTAGACAACGTGTCAGAGATAGCAGACGGTCGGCGCCGGCGGCGGCGCTCGGATGCCGAGCGCAGTGCCGCAGCCGTGCTCGACGCCGCCGTCCACGTGCTCGGTCGGCATCCCGACGCGAAAGTGGAACAGGTCGCCGCCGCGGCCGGCGTCACCCGCCAGACCGTGTACGCCCACTACCCCTCCCGACCGCTGCTGGTGGCCGCGGTCGTCGACCGCATCACCGCCGCAGCCGTCGCCGCCCTCGACGCCGCCGAAGCCGACACCGACAGCGTCACCGAGGCACTGCTGCGCTGGCTCGACGTCACCTGGCGACTGTTCGACCGGTACCCGCTGCTCCTGCACCCGTCGGTGGCCGCCGTCGACCAGGCGGACGCCGACCGTCAGCATGCCCCGGTTGTTGAGCGGCTGGAGCGGCTGATCAGACACGGCCAGACCACCGGCGAGTTCGACAGCAGCCTCAGCCCGGCCTGGTTGGTCTCCGCGACCATCGCACTCGGTCACGCCGCCGGTGGCGAGGTGGCCGCCGGCCGCATGACCACCACGGAGACGGCGACGGCGCTGCGACACAGCATCCTGCGCCTGTACGGCGTCCACGAGACCTGATCACTCCCGTACGCCGACCCGACCCCCGTCGGGGGCCCGGCCGCCGGCGACGTGCCGGGCCGGACCCCCGACGGTCATGTCTCCAGTTCCGTCACCGCAGGGCGTAGGCCCGGATGATGGTCTGGTCCTGTGCGTTGCCGTCGGAGTCGGTGACCGCCGAGCGCAGCGAGACGAACTCCGCGCCCACCGGGTGGTCGACGGTGACCGCCCACTGACCGCGCTGCCGCGTGACCGTCACCGGTTTCCAGCTCCGGCCGTCGTCGTAGGAGACCTCGACGGTCAGCGTGGAGATCTGCCCGGGGTGGTCGCTGCCGTTGCGCTGCACCGAGACCGGGATGGTGAACGGCTCGCCGGCGGGCGCGGCGTTCTCGTTGTCGAGGTCCGGTGCGTACCGTACCGCCAGCAGCGGCAGGTAGCTGGCGTACAGGGGATCGTCGTGGCGCTGCGAGGCGAACGTCCACTCCACGTCGATCCGGGTGGAGAGGCGGGCGTAGGCGGACCGGTCCGCGGTGGTACGCACGGTGTACACCGCGTCTTCCGGTCCGACCTCGAACACGCCACGGGTCGCCTCGTCGGACTCGCCGATGACCTCACCGTCGCGCAGCAGCTGGGTCTTGCCGGGCAGGAACCCGTCACCCCAGCGACCTCGACCCTGGTCGGACACCAGCGTCTGCTGGAGGTACAGCTGGTCCTGGTTCCGGAATGACGCTCCGCCGCCGTACTGGGCGCCGGCCATGGCGGGTCCGAACACGCCGACGTTCCAGCGGACGGTGGTGGTCCTGCCCCGGCGGAACACCACCGGCGCGTACTGCATGAACTGGGTACGGATGTCGCCGTCGATCACCTCGTTGAAGCTGCGAAAGTTCCACGGCACGTCCGGGGTGTAGTACTCGTCCAGGGTGACGGGCAGTGGGACGGTGACGTCGAACTCGCGGAGCCCGGTCGCGCCGGGTGTGCTCGTGGCGTGCTCGGACCGGACGTGCGCGAGCTCCTGTCGCCGGTCGTGCCATCCAGGCGTACGCGAAATGCCGTTGTCCACGCGTTTCAGCTGGTACAGGTAGGGACTGTTGTCGAACGATTCGCCGTTCCACCGCGCCATGAGGGTCTCGACGGTGAAGGTGAAGTCGTCGTGCCGGGTGGCCGACGGTTTGACGGTCAGGTCGGAAAGTCGCCCGGCCGGCACCAGGGTCGTCGTGCCGACGTAGCCGCGTCCGTTTCCGAGTTCGCGTCCGTAGTCGAGCTGGCTGTGGACGTGCCGGGCGGTCGGATCGTCGATCGTGATGTCGACCGGCACAGTCTCCCGGACGTCGTAGACCACCTCGGTGTCCTGGGTGACCATGAACGTCGGCTCGGCGAAGTCCGCCAGGCGACCGGTCGCCGCGTCCGGGACGTACCCGGTGTAGGTGTATTCCCCGCGAGGCAGCCGGAGCGTGATCGGGCCGGTGGCGAAGCCCTTGTAGATGCCGACGTGATCGATCGGAACGAACCGGTAGCGGAACTCGTCGCTCGGCGTTCCGTCGTACCCGATCGCGCTCACGGTGACGTCGTAGCTCTCGATCTCCCGGTGGACCGCGACCGGTGTGCGGAGCGCACCGCCACCGCTCGACGCGTCCCGGGTCGCGACGACCACGCCCGTGAAGGCGCCGGTGGGTCCGTCGAAGCTGGTGTCGGCGGTGACCGTGGTGCTCGCCTGGCCGCCGGCCGGCACGGTCAGCGACGCGGGGGCGAAGGTGAACATGCCCTCCGGGGCCGGGGCCCCGTCCTCGCTGACCACGTCGGCCGCGAGGTCGAGCGAGACCGGGCCGGTGCCGAGGTTGGTGTAGGTGAGGGTCCTGCTGATCGGCTTGTTGTCGTGGTGCGGCCACCGCACCGCGCCCAGGTTGAGGTTCGTCGGCGAGGCGACCACCGTCGATCTGACGGCCGCGGCGAGGTCCACCCGACCGGCGCCCTGCTCGAAGACGGTCAGGCCGTCCTTCGGCACGGCGTTGCCCATCAGCGTGGCCTTGATCTGGTCCGGGCTCCAGTCCGGGTGTGCTCCGGCGAGGATCGCGGCCGCGCCGGCGACGTGCGGGGCGGCCATGGAGGTGCCGGAGAGCGGCATGTGGCTCTGCCCCGGTTCACCGAGCACGCCGTTGCTGGCCCGGGCCGCGACGATGTCGACGCCGGGCGCGGTGATGTCCGGTTTGATCGCGCCGTCGAGGAGCCGCGGGCCGCGCCCGGAGAACTCCGCGAGTTCGTCGTCGCGGTTGACCGCGCCCACGGTCAGTGCGGCATCAGCCGTGCCCGGCAGGTCGACGTAAGCCGGTTCGTTGCCCGCCGCGACCACGAACAGCGCCCCCGTCCGGGCGGTGAGTTCGTTCACCGCCTGTGACAACGGGTCCGTGCCGTCGCTGGGGCCGCCGCCCAGACTCATGTTGATCACATCGGCGCCCTGCGACGCGGCCCACTCCATGCCCGCGAGCACTGCGGACTCACTCCCGAAGCCGTCGTCGGCGAGCACCTTCACGTTGAGGATCCGGGTGTCCGGCGCGACTCCCCGGTGCCGGGGATCCGCACCGGTGACGATGGACGCGACGTGGGTACCGTGCCCGTTCCGGTCGTCAGGGTCGGCACCGCCGGTGAAGTCGCGGGCGTCCACCACCGCGTCGGCGAGATCCGGGTGGGTGGCGTCGACCCCGGTGTCGAGCACCGCGACCGTGGTGCCCGCGCCGGTGTGTCCGGCAGCCCAGGCCGCCGGCGCGCCGACCTGCGGCACCGAGTGTTCCAGCGCCGCCCGGACCCGCCCGTCGAGCCAGACCCGGTCGGCGGTGCGTGCCGTCGGCCAGTACGCGGCGGAACGCTCCACGGAGAGAGCCGTGGCGCCCACGGCTGGCAGCTCACGGCTCACCCGGGCGGCCGTGCTGCGCGGCGCCGGCCCGGCGTGGTCGACGATCAGCGGCAGCCGGTCGGCCAACGTGTCGTCGAACCCGGCCTCGACAAGCTCGGTGACGTTGAAGAGCCGCGGATCCAGTTTGCCCTGCGCCAGAAGCGCCTGCGCGTCCTCGGGTACGACGTTCGTGTCACCCCGTTCGTCGGTGTAGGTGTGGAACACCATGTGTTCCCGGCCGTGCGCCGCCCGCACGTTCAGCACCCGGGTACCGCTGACCGTCACGGTGTCCCCGGTCAACAACGTGACGGTCACCCCCGCAGAAACGGGTGGCTGTGCCACCACAGGGCTGGCCACCGCCTCCGGCACGACCGCACCGGATGACACCGTGACGGCGGCCAGGAGCCCCGACAGGGCCGATCTCATTCGCATCGACAACTCCGACTCTACTGTGGACAGACGAGGGAGAGCGGGCCGCACCGACGCAGACCACCCGGATGGACGCGGCTCAGCCGGTCTGACCGACCTCGTCGACGACGGTGAGGACCAGTGCGGCGAAGGTTCCCGCGACGCCCGAGATGCCGAGTAGGTCGTCGGCGATCCCGGATCCGAGCCGCCTCGCCAGGTAGCGGCGGACGTACGGCGCACACCTAACGGAGATCGTCGCGAAGCTCTCGGGATCCCGGACGGACCGCGCGATCACCGCCGCGCCCGTCAGCACGCCGACATCGGCAGCCTTGACTCGTTGTGACCAACTCATGCACGACCTTCCGCGGGCCCGAAACTCATCACCTGTTATCCGCAGGCCGCGGGAAAAAGGTTCACGGGCGGAGCATGTCGGCGGCGGTCAGCGCACGACTTCGAAACCTGCTCGGTCAGACCCCGGACGGGTACGTCTCGAGTTCACCGGAGGCGACCCAGGTCGGCAGCGGGTGCAGGGCAGTGGTGTGGTCGCACCAGACGAAGGCGTCGTAGCGGTCGCCGAGCCGGGTCGGCACGTAGTTGCCCCACGCCTCGAACGACGGGTCGTAGACCACGCCGATCGCCCGGTGGTCGGCCTCCTGCACCAGCCATTCCGGCTGGTCGCCGTGCGAGAGGATCAGCAGCGCCCGGTCCGGGAGCAGGGTGTGGAACCGCTCCTCCAGCGAACCTCCCCGGGCCGGCGGCACGGTCATCACCTCGCACGGGGCACCCCAGCGCGGCGCGGCGACCACCGTTCCCTCGTAGCTGCCGAAGCCGACGAGGACAACGTCGTCGGCACCGTACCGTTCCCGGGCGAGTTGCCCGATGTTGACCATCCCGTTCGGGGACATGTCGGTGGCCCGGGCGTCGCCGACGTGGGTGTTGTGCGCCCAGACCACCGCCTTCGCGTCCCGGCCGTACCGGTCCAACAGCCGGTCCAGGGTGTCGGCCATGTGGGTGTCCCGGACGTTCCACGACTGCGGGCCGCCGCCGACCATCGCCCGGTAGTACTTCTCCGCTCCGGCGACCACGGCGGCGTTCTGCCACGCCGAGAAGCTGTCCGCGCCGTCCCGGGCGGCCCGTTCCCGGGTACGCGCCAACAGCCGTACCACCTCGTCCTCGCAGCGGGCCGAGACGAACCGGCTGGCCACGCCGTACTCCTCGATCCGGCTGCCGTACGGCTCGAAGCAGCGGTACGCCTCGGCGGCAGCCTCAAGCGTCGCCGGGTCCTCCTCCCCAAGGTAGTCGAGGATGGACTGCATCGACTCCCAGAGGCTGTAGACGTCGAGGCCGTGGAAGCCGACCCGGGCCGGCTCGGGCCGCTCCAGGTTCCAGGCGCGCAACCAGCGGCAGAACCGGACCACCTCGGCGTTCGCCCACATCCAGGTCGGCCAGCGGACGAACCGTTCCAGCGCGCTCTGCGGGTCGGCGTCGGCGCCGGGCGCGGCGGTGACCGACCGGTGCACCAGGTCGCAGTCCGGCCAGTCGCCCTCCACCGCCACGAACGAGAACCCGTGCTCGACGATCAGCCGTCGGGTGAACTGCTCGCGCAGCCGGTAGTAGTCGTACGTGCCGTGGCTGGCCTCGCCCAGCATCACCACCCGGGCCGAGCCGACCCGCTCCAGCAGCGGGTCGAAGTCGCCCGGCGCCCCGAGCCGCTCCACCAACATGCCCACGGCTACCCCGGCCGGCCGGTGAACAAACGCGGCAGCGGCCACCCGGCCGGACCGCCCTGGCATACGGACGGCCCCCCGGGGTATCTCCCCGGTCATGAAGCTGGACGCGATGCAGTTGCAGGACTACCTCTCCGGCCTGGACTATCCGGTGTCGAAGGAGGATCTCATCCGGTGGGGCCAGGAGACCGGCCTGGACACCGAGACCCTGCAACTGCTGCGTTCCCTCCCCGTCGACCAGTTCCAGTCCCCGAACGACGTCGGCGATGCGATCATCGAACTCTCCTGACCGGTCCGGCCGGGGGCGGGACTCCTGTCCATCCGCCGACCGGGCGGCTCACTCCCCCGCGCTGTCCAGGTACGCCAGCACGGCCAGCACCCGCCGGTTGTTGTCGTCGGACTGCACCAGGTCGAGCTTGCCGAAGATGCTCGCGGTGTGCTTGCCGACCGCGCTCTCGCTGAGGTGGAGTCGCTGGCCGATGGCGTGGTTGGAGCACCCCTCGGCCATCAACCCCAGCACCTCCCGCTCCCGGGGCGTGAGCCGGGCCATCGGCGCGTTCCGGCCGCCGCGGACGAGCAGCTTGGCGATCACGTCCGGATCCATCGCCATCCCGCCACCGGCCACCCGGCGGACCGCGTCGACGAACTGCTCCGCGTTGAAGACCCGGTCCTTGAGCAGGTAGCCGACCCCGCCGCTGCCGTCGGCGAGCAGTTCCCGGGCGTAGAGCTGCTCGACGTGCTGGGATAGGACGAGCACCGGCAGCCCCGGCACCTCCCGGCGGGCGGCCAGCGCGGCCTGCAGCCCCTCGTCGGTCTGGGTGGGCGGCAGTCGTACGTCCACCACGGCGACGTCGGGGCGGAGCCGGAGCAGCGCCGCCAACAGCTCCGGACCGGTCTCGACCGCCGCCACCACCTCGAAACCGTGTGCGGTCAGCATCCGGGACAGGCCGTCGCGCAGGAGGTAGAGGTCCTCGGCGAGGACAACACGCACGGCGCCTCCAGGGTCACGCCGGTCGGCCGGCCGACGGCTCTGCGGTTCGACGACGCCGCCGAATGTACTAGGCCGGCTGCCGTCAGGCGGGGATGGCGACGGTCCGGCCCTGCTCCCGGGCGGTCTGGGCGGCGGCGAGCACCGCCACCACCTCGCGGCCGAACCGTACGTCGCAGCGGTGGTCCCGGGTGCCGGCGTTCACCTCCGCGAGCAGTTGCTCGACCGCCAGGCCGTACGCCTGCACCGCCGGGGCGTCCCGCTGGGGTACCACCTCGATGCCGTTCTCGCCATGGAAGACGACGTCGAACGTGGTGGAGGCGGGTGGGGCGTCGAGGGCCAGGGACAGCGTGCTCGTCGCGCCGTCGGCGTGGCCCAGCATCAGGTGGACGCTGTCCCGGGGACCGTCCATCGCGGCGACCCGGACGACCTGGCCGAGCACCGGGATGATCAACGAGAGCGCGTGCGGGCCGATGTCCCAGAGTCCGCCGTGGGCGCGGCGCCAGGCCGACCCGCCGTACGGGTTGCCGGGCTGGAAGATCGACGCGTAGATGGCGCCCCGGGCGCCGTGCCAGCCCCCGGTGGCCGCCGCGGCGGCGAGGAAGCCGGCGATCGTGGGATGGAACCGGTTGGTGAAGAAGACGATCGAGGCGACGCCGGACGTCTGCGCGGCGGTCACCACCCGGTCGGCGGCCGGCAGGGTCAACGCGAGCGGCTTGTCCAGCAGCAGGTGCCGGCCGGCGGTGGCGGCCCGCACCGCGATGTCGGCCTGCACGTCCGGCGGCAACGCGACGGCCACCGCGTCCACGGCCCCGATCAGGGCGTCGACGTCGTCGAAGGCCGGTACGTCGTACTGGTCGGCCAGCGCCCGGGTCTTGACCGGGTCTCGGCCCCAGACGCCGGCGAGCCGGGCCCCGGGGTGGGCGGCGAGCGCCGGGGCGTGCACCTGGGCGGCCCAGTGACCGGTGCCGAAGAGTCCGAACGTGAGCAAGGCGGGGCCCCTCTGTGGTTGGGCGTCGGGTGGCCAGATCTTCCTAACACACCTGGTCGGACGAACCGGGCAGACCTAACCAGCCCGCCGCCTGCGCCGCCGGTTCCGGCCGCCGCGCCGCTGACCGAACCGCCGCACCATGTCGTACGCCTCCCGCGCCTCGGCGACCGCCCGGTTCGCCTCGGAGTGCAGTTCCCAGGCGACGGCCTCGGCGGCCGAGGTTTCCTGTTCGGCGCGCCGGGCCATCGCCGCCGCCCGCTCGTACGCCCGGCGTGCCTCGGCCAGCAGCATCCGGCTGCGTTCGAGTAGCCGCTCCCGCTGCTCCTGCGCCGGGTCCCGGTGCCCGGAGCGACCGAACACCTCACGCAGTTGCGCCAACGAGAGGTCCCCGCGCTTGTACGCCGCCAGGGCGGCCCGGGACACCGCGCGGTCCTGTTCCGGGTCGGGCTCGGCGGGCGCCGGCGCCCGGTCGGCGGCCTCCCGGCCGGCGAGCACCGCCTGCCAGGCCCGTTCGTAGTCCCGCTCGGCCGCCTCCTGGGCCAGCCACGCCGTGTGCCGCTCCCGCTCCGCCGCCGCGAGCGCGACCCGGGCCGCGCCGGCGATCGCGGCGGCGCGGCCGGCGTCGGTCTGGACCCCGATCGCGTACGCCTCGAGTTGCTCGGCGGCGGCGCGCAGCCGCTCCGGGTCGGGTCGCCGCTTCCTCGGCTGCCGGTCCGTCACCACGGCGAGGAAGAGCAGGGAGAACAGCACCGCGCCACCGGCGATCAGCAGTGCGGAGGGCGCGTCGATGCCGGACAGGTCCACGCCCTGGGCTCCCGGTGAGGTGGGGGTACGGGTGCGGCCCAATCATAGAAGATCCTGATGCCCTGGCCATGATCGCACACCTCGCGGACCCCTTCGACCCGCGCTACTACGCCGGTTAGTAGACTGCGCCGGTGAGTCGATACCGGTCCCGCGCCGCCGTGCCGCCGTCTCGCGCGGGCTCCCGCCCCGGGGTCGACCGGTGAACGAGTTCCTGGTCGCGCTGACGATCGTCCTGTCACTCGTACTCGCGGTCTGGAGTCTGGTCACCACGATCCGCAACCGGCCGCCGGACCGTTCGCACCTCGCCGGCCTGGCGGTGGTGGAGCTGGCCGTGCTCGCGCTCGCGGTCACCGCGCTGGTCTCCTGGGCCGGCGGCGCACAGCCCGCCGAGGCCGGGACCTTCGCCGGCTACCTGTTGACCCTGGTCTGCCTGCCGCCGTTGGCCGGGGTGCTGGGCCGGATGGAACCGACCCGCTGGGGATCCGTCATCGTCACCGTGGTCTGCCTGGTCATTCCGGTTGTCGTGCTGCGCCTGCAGCAGACCTGGCAGGTACCGGGTGTCTGAGCCGACCCCCCGGTCGGGCACCCGCCCGACGCCACCGGACGGCGGCCCCGAGGCCGCGGAGCCGACCGGGACGCGGCGGATCAACAGTGGCCCGGGACGGGCCCTGGTCGCCGTCTACATCCTCTTCGCGATCGCGGCGAGCTGCCGAGCGGCGGTCCAGATCATCACGAAGTTCGACGAGGCGCCGGTGGCGTACCTGCTCTCCGCGCTCGCCGCGGCGATCTACATCGTGGCCACCGTCGGGCTGGCCCGGGGTGACGCGGTCGGACGGCGCACGGCGCTGGTCTGCTGCTCGGTGGAGTTCGCCGGGGTGCTCGCCGTCGGGGCGCTCAGCCTGGTCGACCCGGCGCTCTTCCCGGACGACACGGTCTGGTCGGACTTCGGCGGCGGCTACGGGTACGTCCCGCTGGTGCTGCCGGTGCTCGGCCTGCTCTGGCTGCGGCACACCCGCCCCGGACGGACCTGAGCCCACCGGCGGGCCGGGCCGGCCCGGGTACCGGCGACGGTCAGGCGTAGCTGTCGGCGCGGCACAACCGGATCCAGCGGTAGCCGTAACCGGCGATCTCCAGGGCGTCGAGCTTGCCAACCGGGGCGTACTCCTGGTCGGCGAGGACGTCGTTGGGCAGGTCGGCGTCGGCGTACAGGCTGCCGAGGTCGACGGTCGCCGCCTCGGTGCCGAGGTTGTGCAGGAAGAGCATCGAACCGGTCGGGCCGTCGGCACGGTGGGCCAGCACCCCGGGCGGCAGCTCCTGGTCGACGTGGGTGCAGGAGCCGGAGCCGACCTCCGGCGCCTCCCGCAGGGTACGGATCATGCGCTCGAACCAGCCGAGCAGCGAGCCCCGGTCGTGCCGCTGTGCGGTCACGTTGACCCGGCGGTAGTCGTACTCGCCGTTGCTGACCACCGGCCGGACCAACCGCTCCGGTTCGGCACTGGAGAACCCGGCGTTCGGCTTCGTCGACCACTGCATCGGGGTACGGATCGCCTCCCGGCCGGGCAGCGACAGGTCCTCCCCCATGCCGATCTCCTCGCCGTAGCGGAGAACCGGGGTCCCGCGCAGCGAGAACTGCAGCGAGTACGCCAACTCGATGCGACGCCGGTCGTTGCCGAGCATCGGGGCGAGCCGGCGTCGGATGCCCCGCTCGTAGATCCGCATCTCCTCCTCCGGGCCGAACTCCCGGTAGACGTCGGCGCGCTGGTCGGCGGTGAGCCGGGACAGGTCGATCTCGTCGTGGTTGCGCAGGAAGGTGGCCCACTGGGCACCGGGCGGCAGCGTCGGGGTGTCCCGCAGCGCCTCGATGATCGGTTCGGGGTCCTGGCGGGCCAGGGCCAGCATCAGCCGGCCGTTGAGCATGAAGTCGAAGAGCATGTGCAGCCGGTTGGCGGAGCCGCCCCGGTCGGCGAAGTACTCGACGAGCTGCGCCGGCGGCACGTTCGCCTCGGCGAGCAGCAGCGCGTCGGCGCGCCGCCACTGCACGTGCTGGCGCAGCTCGGTGAGGAAGTCGAAGTCCTTCGGCGAGTCGGGGTTGCCGGGCTCGGTCAGCTCGATGATGAACGGCACCGCGTCGATCCGGAACCCGGCGACCCCGAGCTGCAGCCAGAACGACATGATCTTCTTGATCTCGGCCCGGACCGCCGGGTTGGCGAAGTTCAGGTCCGGCTGGAACCGGTAGAAACGGTGGTAGAACCAGGCCTTGCCGGTCCGGTCGTAGCTCCAGGTCTCGTCCTGTTCACCGGGGAAGACCATGCCCTGTCGACGGTCCGGCGGCTCCTGCTCGGACCAGACGTACCAGTCCCGGTACGGCGAGTCCGGTGCCGAGCGGGCGGACCGGAACCACGGGTGCTGGTCCGAGGTGTGGTTGACCACCAGGTCGATGATCACCCGGATGCCCCGGTTGCCGGCCTGGTGCAGCAGTTCGGCGAAGTCACCGAGGCTGCCGAGCCGGGGGTCGACGGCGTAGAAGTCGGTGGCGTCGTAGCCGTCGTCGCGGTGCGTGGTCGGGTGGATCGGATGCAGCCACAGGCAGGTCACGCCGAGCCGGGCCAGATAGTCGAGCCGGCCGATCAGCCCGTTGATGTCGCCGACCCCGTCACCGTCCGAGTCCGCGTACGTGTCGATGTCGAGGCAGTAGACCACCGCCTCGGCGTACCACCGGTCCGTCATGGGACGGGAACTTCTCCGGTTCGGCCGGTCCGCAAACCGTCCGCCGTACGGGTGGCACACCGGCACCCGGGTGTAGCCGTCGTCGACCCCGGGTACGGAGACGTTCCCCGACGGAGGGGAGTAACCGTGGCCCTCGCCGAGGACGTCGGCCCGACCCGACTCGGCGGGCTGACCGGTTGGATCGCCGGTGTGATCGACTCACTCGGTGCCGCCGGGGTCGGTCTGCTGGTGGCGCTGGAGAACATCGTCCCGCCGATACCCAGCGAGATCGTCCTGGCGATGGCCGGTTACCTGGCCGGCGAGGGGCGGACGAACGTCTTCCTCGTGGTCGTCGCCGCGACCGCCGGTTCGGTGCTCGGCGCGCTCGCGCTCTACTGGGTCGGCGCCCGGCTCGGTGAGGACCGGTTGAAACGCTGGCTCGACCGGATCCCACTGGTCGACACCGACGACCTGGACCGCGCCGACCGCTGGTTCGAGCGGTACGGCAGCTGGGCGGTCCTCTTCGGACGGATGATCCCGGTGATCCGCAGCCTGGTGTCGGTGCCGGCCGGCGCCAACCACATGCCGCTGGGCCGGTTTGTCGCGCTCACCACGTTGGGCAGCGGTCTCTGGAACGTGATCTTCGTGGCGCTCGGCTACGCGCTCGGCGCACAGTGGCAGCAGATCGACCGCTACACCCGGTTCTTCGACTACAGCCTGCTCGCGGCCTTCGTACTGATGATCACGGTGTGGGTGGCGAAGAAGGTCCGGAAGCGTCGGCGCCGGGCCGGCGACCCGGTCAGGGCAGCGTGTCGAGGTGCGGTCGCACGGTACGGGCGAAGCCGTTGCCGTTCGCCACGTCCCAGTTGATCGACCAGGTCATCGCGCCCCGGATCCCCGGATAGGTGCGCGGCGGCCGGAAGCTGCCACAGCTGGTCCCCTTGGCCAGGCAGTCGAGTGCCTGGTTGACAAGTGTCGGGGCGACGATGCCACCGCCGGCCGCCCCGGGCCCGGCGGGCAGGCCGAGCGCCACCTGGTCGGGCCGGAGTCCGGCCTCGAGCTGGAGGCAGGCGAGCGCGGTCATGAAGTTCACCGTGCCCTGGCTGTACGCGAACGCCTGGTCGCAGCCGAGCATCGAACCGGAGTTGTAGAACTGGGTGTGCACCACGGTGAGGATGTCCCGGATGTCGAGCGCCAGCTTGAAGTACGACACCGAGGGTGACTGCATGTCGATGGTCTGCGGCGCCATCGTGATGATCAGGTTGGCGCCGACCCGGTTTCGCAGCGTACGCAGCGCCTGGGCCATGTACGTCGGGTTGAGTCCGTTCTCCAGGTCGATGTCGACACCGTCGAAGCCGTACTGCTGGATCAGGTTGTGGACGCTGGTGCTGAACGCGGTGGCCGAGGCGGCGTCGTTGACCGCAACCCGACCGGTCTCACCGCCGACCGAGAGGACGACCTTCTTGCCCCGCGCCTGGACGGTGCGTACGTCGGTGCCGAAGTCGGTGTTCGTGTAGCCGCCGAGCGAGGCGGACAGGCCTGGGTCGATGCCGAAGGTGACCGCACCGGGCGTGCTGGTCGCCTCGGCGAAGGCGACCGCGATCAGGTCGTACTCCGCCGGCACGTCCCGCAGCCGCAGCTCGACGGCCGGGTTGTCGAAGTTGTGCCAGTACCCGGTGAGGAAGTGCCGGGGCAGACCCTGGCTCGGTGGGTTCGTGGTGGGCGGGGTCGTGGGCGGGGTCGTCGGCGGCGTGGTGGGTGGGGTGGTCGGCGGTCCGGTGGTCGGTGGGGTGGTCGGGTCGGTGCCGCCGCCGCACGCGGCGCCGTTGAGGGTGCAGTTGCCCGGACTGCCCGGGCCGGCGCCGAGGAAGCCGAACGAGAGCGACGCGCCGGGGGCGAGGGTGCCGTTCCAGGACCGGTTGGTGAAGGTGTGCCGCTGGCCGTTGACGCTGAGCAGCGCGTCCCAGTAACTGCCGACGGTGGTGCCGGCCGGCAGGTCGAAGGCGAGCGTCCAGCCGTTGATGGTGCTGGTCCCACCGTTGGTGATCGTGTACCTGGCCTCCCAGCCGGTTCCCCAGTCGGCGGTCTTGACGAAGGTCGCGGTCGGGCCGGCGGCGTACGCGGGGCCCGCGCCCCAGGCGACGCCGACCGCTGCCAACAGGCCGACGACAACGGACAGGGCCAGGCTTCTGCGACGTCTCATGGGCTCCTCCACCGGGGGTCGGGCATCCACCGCCATCAACTGTCCGCTAATTATTAGGATAGTTAACTGTTGATGTCCAGACCTCTGCCGTCACGCCTGCGGCACGGCCCCGGCGTGCCGACGCCACGCCTCGTGCAGCCGCACGTACACCTGGTAGAACTCGTCCGGCTCGAGGATGATCCGGTTCCGGTGGCGGACGGATCCACGCCGCCACACCGGGGTCTCCAGCTCCCACGGCCCGTCGGGGCCGGAGACCGTGATCCAGATTGCCGTCGCCTCGAAGTCACGCGCCTGCCCGATCCAGATCTGCCGCACCGCGTACCAGGGAATCGTCCGGGTCCGGGCCAGATGACACACCCGCACGCCCTTGGCCCCGACGAACACGTCGACCGCGAGGATGCGCCAGACGAGCAGTTGCCAGAGGGCCACGAAGCCCACGACACCGAGGGTGGTCCCGACGGTGCGGCCCGGCGTTGCGAGGTAGCCACCCAACGGGAGCAGGCCGGCCACGCCAAGGAGGATCCGCAGGCCGAGCTTGCCCGACGACTCGTACGGGGGCTCCCAGTCCGTCATGAACCCATCGTCGGGACCCGGGGCAACCCACCGTCGACAGCCGACCCGACCGCCGGACCCCGAACACCGCTCAGGACCGGTCGGCGCCGACCGGTTGGATCCGGCGACGCAGCAGGGTCTGCTCCAGCACGGTCCACGCGGTGGTGGTGACGAGGTAGATCACGGCTGCCAGCGGCACCACCGCCGCCGCCAGCACCGTCGCGTACGGCAGCAGCGGCAAGAACCGGGCCAGCGTGGCGGCACCCGGCAGCACCTCCTCCCCCGTCGAACCGGAACGCCCCGGGGCGGAACCCGCCGACAACTGACCCGCTGCCGCCTGGGCCTGACGCATCCGGCGTGACGACAGCCAGGCCAGCAGCACCAGCAGGGCTACCAGTACGGCGTACAACGGCCCCGCCGAACCGCCCAGACCGTCGGCGACGTGATGACCGAGCGGCACGCCGAAGAGCTGCTCGCGCAGCAGCCCGGCCTGGTCACCGGCCCCGCCCGGCAGGGCGAACAGCCGATACATGACCAGGAAGAACGGCCACTGCAGCAGGGCCGGCAGGCAACCACCCACCGGGGACGCGCCGGTACGACGCTGCAGGTCGAGCAGTTCGGTGCGCAGCCGATCCGGCTGGTCGGCGTACCGCCGGCGAAGTTCTCGGATCCGGGGCGCGATCGCGGCGGTGCGCTGCTGGCCACGGATCTGTGCCCAGCTCAACGGCGAGATCAGCAGCCGGACCAGGACGGTGAACAGCACGACGGCGACGGCGGTGGCGGCGCTGCCGGTGACCGGCCCGACCAGGCCGGCGAGCAGGGAGACGAGATGGGCGGCGACACCTACGGTGCCGTCCAGTGGTGCGAAGGCGAGCATGGGGATACCCCTCGGTTCGGTCCGGAGACGCCGGATGCGCGGAGGCACATCCGCGGGAACTCCCGTCCCCGGTCCGTCGGGCGGACGCGACCGGGATCGGCGCCGCCCGGATCAGCGGGATCAGGCAGCACCGGACCTCACCGGACGCGCTGGCCGCGAACGGTGGGAACGGGAGGTGGGAAAACCGGATCGGCCTGAACCGCAGCGAACGGAGCTGCGGTTACCGGACCGAGCGGCGGGCCGAGGGTGCTCGCGGACGGGGTCGGCCGGCCGCGTCCGGGTCGAGCTGCCGGGGCGTCCGGAACCGACGCGAACGGTGCCGCAGCGCCACGCCGTGGCGTACCAGGTGGCCGCCGGAATCGCGATCGGACGGCAACCAGCCGGCGGAAGCGGCGAGCAGCAGCGCCGTCGCGGCGGCCATCGCGGCGCCGGCCAGGGACTCGACGGCCTGGCCGGTCGAGGTGCCGATGCCGGGCGCGTCGACCTGCAGGAGCAGGTAGCCGACCCAGCCGAGCAGCAGCACCGGCCAGCACAGCAGGGCTGCCGGCCGGCGCAGCGGCGAGGCCGTCCCGCCGGGCTGACCCGCCCGGCCGGACGTCAACCTCGGTCGGGTCGCCGGCACGCCGCCAGGCTAGCCGGCGCCGGCAAATCGACACCGCCAGATGCGTTCGGCGCACTCGGACGTCCGTTCGCCGCTCCGACCGGCAACTCGGTGGGCAGCATCGATCCGTTCCGCATTAAATCGAAAGTTATTGATTGAAGAGTTGGGAGGAGCGGGTCGTGACCACGACAATTCGCCGGGTCGCCGGCGTACTACTCGCCGCCGTGATGGTGACGGTGGCCGTCCTGACGTACACCGTCGACCATGTGCGGGCGGACTCCGGGGTGAAGGTGATGCCGCTCGGTGACTCGATCACCGACGGCTTCAACGTGCCCGGCGGATACCGGATCGACCTCTGGCAGAAGGTGGTGGCCGGCGGCTACGCCGTCGACTTCGTCGGCTCGGGCACGAACGGGCCGGCCAGCCTCGGTGACCGCAACCACGAGGGCCACTCCGGCTGGCGGATCGACCAGATCGACGCCAACATCGTCGGCTGGCTGAACACCTACCAGCCCCGGACGATCCTGTTGCACATCGGCACCAACGACATCTCGCAGAACCGCGACCTGCCGAACGCCCCGAACCGGCTCGCCGCGCTGATCGACCGGATCACCACCACCGCGCCGCAGACGAAGCTCTTCGTGGCCACCATCGTCCCGCTCTCGTTCGCCGACGCGCAGGTACGCAGCTTCAACGCGGCGATACCGCAGATCGTCCGGAGCCGGGCGGACGCCGGCCGTCAGGTGTACCTGGTCGACATGTACTCCGCGCTGACCACCGCCGACCTGGCCGACGGTGTGCACCCGAACGCGACCGGCTACAGCAAGATGGCCACCACCTGGTACAACGCACTGCTGGCCGTACCGGGCAGCCTGACCGAGGGCGGTACCCCGACGCCGACGGCGACCCCGACGCCGACGGCGACCCCGCCGACCACCGGTCCCACGCCCCCGCCGACCACCCCGCCAGCGACCACTCCCCCGGCCACCGCCGGCTGCACCGCCGCCGTCTCGCTGAACTCCTGGAACGGCGGCTTCGTGGCCACCGTACGGGTCACCGCCGGCTCGTCCGGCACCACCGGCTGGACGGTCGGCGCCACCCTGCCGTCCGGTGCCGCCATCTCCAACTCCTGGAACACCGAGCGCAGCGGCAACAGCGGCGCGGTCACCTTCACGAACGTGAGCTACAACGGTCGGATCGCCGCCGGGCAGTCCACCGAGTTCGGCTTCCAGGCCAGCGGCAGCGGGACAGGCATGACCCCGACCTGTACCGCCCGCTGACCGGACCGGGCCGGAAAACCAGGGCGGGCCAGCACGGTCGGCACCGCGTGGCCCGCCCGGTCACCGCCGGCACCGGACAGTACGGGACGGTCGGCCACGACGGTGACGATCCGGCCGGAACGGCCGGCGCAAACGCCCTCACCAATCGTGACCGCCCAGCGTTTCCCACCGGCTCTCAGCGGGGTACACACCAGCCAGACCGACGCGGGTCACGCGACGGCCGCGGAAGCGAACGACCGACAGGCGGTGGGTTCGATGGTTGGTGGGGTGGCGGCGCAGGCCCGTCCGGTGCACGACGTCCTCGGCGGACCGGCGGAAACAGCTGAGATGGCAGAGATGGCAGAGACAGCCGAGACGGCAGAGGCGGCAGAGGCGGCCCGGACCGCTGGGTCAGCGGAGGTGCCGGGGACGGCCGACCGGTCGGAGGTCGATTGCGA
Source organism: Plantactinospora sp. B5E13 (assembly GCF_039871775.1). Lineage (NCBI taxonomy): Bacteria > Bacillati > Actinomycetota > Actinomycetes > Micromonosporales > Micromonosporaceae > Plantactinospora > Plantactinospora sp. B5E13. The sequence continues at coordinate 121,909 of NZ_JBDPLT010000011.1, read as the reverse complement.
CCTGCTGACGGTCGGGGTCGAGGAGGAGTTTCTCCTGGTCGACCCGGCCACCGGCGAGGCGGCCCCGGCGGTCGAGGCGGTGCTGGCCGAGGTGCCGGACGAGCTGCGCGGCCAGGTCCAGCGTGAGTTCCAGACCAGCCAGATCGAGATCGGCACCCCGCCGGGACTGGACCTGGCCGCCCTGCGGCACTCCCTCGGCCTGCTCCGGACCGGGCTCGCCGACGCCGCCGAGGCCGCCGGCACCCGACTGGTGGCGGTCGGTACGGGTCCGGTCGCCGGGCCGATGCCGCCGGTGGTGGAGAACCCCCGGTTCGACCGGATGATCGAACGGTACGGGCTGGTCGTACCGTCGCCGGGGGTCAACGGCATGCACATCCACGTCGGAGTCCCCGATCCGGAACTCGGCGTGCAGGTGCTCAACCATCTCCGCCCCGCCCTTCCCCTGCTGCACGCGGCCACCGCGAACTCACCGTTCTACGCCGGCCGGGACACCGGATACGCGAGCTGGCGGTCGGTGCTCTGGGAGCGCTGGCCCTCGGTGGCGCCGACCCCCTGGCTGGAGTCGCACGCCCACTACGAGCGGCTGGTCGCGAAACTGATCGAGACCGGGATGATGCTCGACGAGGGCATGCTCTACTGGTACGCCCGCCTGTCGGCCAACTACCCGACCGTCGAGATCCGCATCGGTGACGTCTGCCCGAGCCTGGACGACACCATCCTGATCGCCGCCCTGGTCCGGGCCCTGGTCGACACCGCGCTCACCGACATCGCCGCCGGACGGCCCGCACATCCGGTGCCGCACCACCTGCTGGCCGCGGCGCACTGGCGGGCCGCGCACGACGGTCTCGAGGGACTCGCCGTCGACCTGGACGGCCACGGCCTGCGGCCCGCCTGGCAACTGCTGCGCCGGCTGGTCAACCGGCTCCGGCCGGCCCTGGAACGGCACGGTGACCTGGCCGTGGTCACCGCCCTGCTGACCCGGTTGCAGGCGCACGGCACCGGCGCCGCCCGGCAGCGCGCCGCGTACGCCCGCCGGCAGGAGTTCTCCGACGTACTCGACGACCTGATCCGGCGGACCCGGGACACCGCCGACCATGGCTGACCGGCTGGTGGTGATCGGCGGTGACGCGGCCGGGATGTCGGCCGCGTCCCAGGCCCGACGCCGCCGTGGCCCGGACGAACTGGAGATCGTGGCGTTCGAACGGGGCCACTTCACCTCGTACTCGGCCTGCGGCATCCCGTACTGGGTGGGTGGGCAGGTCAGCAGGATCGACGACCTGATCAGCCGGGATCCGGACACCTTCCGGAACGAGTACCGGATCGACGTCCGGACCCGGCACGAGGTGACCGCGATCGACCTGGACCGGCGCGAGGTGGTGGCCCGGAACATCGACGACGGCGGGCGCGAGGTCCGGGAACCCTTCGACCAACTGGTGTACGCCGCCGGCGCGGTTCCGGTCACCCCGGCGTGGGCCCGGACCGACGCGGCCGGCGTCTTCGGGGTACAGACCCTCGACAACGGTGCCGCGCTGCTGGACTGGCTGACCCAGGATCCGCCGCCACGACGGGCGGTGGTGGTCGGCGGCGGCTACATCGGCGTCGAGATGGCCGAGGCACTGATCCAGCGAGGGCTGACCGTGACCCTGGTCGAACGGAGCCCGGAGCCGATGTCCACCGTGGACCCGGACATGGGCGTACTGGTCCGCGAGGCGCTCTGCGCGCTCGGGTTGGACGTCCGCAGTGGCGCCAGCGTCACCGGCCTGCAGAGTCGCGACGGGCGGGTCGTCGCCGTGCACACCGACGCCGGCACGTTCCCGGCCGACGTGGTGGTCCTCGGGATCGGGGTACGCCCGAACACCGGGCTCGCCGCCGGGGCCGGGCTGCCGCTCGGCCCGACCGGGGCGATCCGGGTCGACCTGCGGATGCGGGTGATGGGCCAGGACGGGATCTGGGCGGCCGGCGACTGCGTGGAGTCGGTGCACCGGGTCTCCGGTCAGCCGGTCTTCGTACCGCTCGGCACCCACGCCAACAAACAGGGCCGGGTCGCGGGGATCAACATCGGCGGCGGGTACGCGACCTTCGCCGGGGTGGTCGGCACCGCCGTCACCCGGGTCTGCGACCTGGAGGTGGGCCGGACCGGGCTGCGCGAGCGGGACGCGGCGGCGGCGGGCTTCGAGTTTGTCACCGCCCGGGTGGAGTCGACGAACCGGGCCGGCTACTTTCCGGGCGCGGAGCGGATGACGGTGAAGCTGATCGCCGAACGGCACACCGGTCGGCTGCTCGGGGCCCAGATCGTCGGCCGTTCGGAGGCGGCGAAGCGGATCGACGTACTCGCGGTGGCGCTGTGGAACCGGATGACGGTGGAGGAGATGGCGAACCTGGATCTCGGCTACGCGCCGCCGTACTCCCCGGTCTGGGATCCGGTGCTGGTCGCGGCCCGGAAGGCCGCCGCCGAGCTGCGCTGATCCGCCGTCCGGCGGAGCCCGGGAATGGCGGCACGCCGATATGCTGGGCAACCGTGACGCTCGAACCACGCGACGATCCCGACCGGGTACGCGTCTCCGACCGGGAGCGGGAGCAGGTGGTCGAGCTGCTCGGCCGGGCGGCGGCCGAGGGACGGTTGACCCTCGACGAGTACGCGGACCGGGCCGGCGCGGCGCACGCCGCCCAGACCCGTGGTGAGCTGGCCCGGCTCACCGACGACCTTCCGGCGGAGCTGCCGGCCGCCCGGCTGCCCGTCCAGCGTCCCGGCGCGACGCTGGCTGGTCCTGAGCCGGAGCGGCTGATCGCCATCTTCGGCAACGAGTCCCGCAAGGGACACTGGTCGGTCCCGGCCCGGCTGGCCGCCCGGTCGGTCTTCGGCGACTGTCACATCGAGCTGCAGGACGCCCAGCTGCAGTCCCCGGTGACCCGGATCGAGGCGACCGTGGTGTTCGGGTCGGTGACGGTCTTCGTACCGGAGGGTGTGGACGTCCGGCTGACCGGCAGCGCCGTCTTCGGCAGCAAGGAGTCGAAGCTGCGCGGTGGGCCGCCGCCGCCCGGCGCGCCGGTGTTGGAGATCAACGTCCGGGTGGTCTTCGGCTCGGTGACGGTACGTCCCCCGACACACCACTGACGGCGGGGCCAGCGCGCCGGTGCTGACGGCGCTCCCGTCGGCGTCCCGGTGTGACCTCTCCGGAGAAACGCCCTGTTCCCCCGGGTGGGCAACGGCACCGCCGGTGCCCGTGCCCGGCATCGCCGAACGCGCGGCATGACCCGGACAAACCTCTTGACACCAGGACCCCTTGGTTAGATGGTTAGTTACATGAGTAGTGAACCAGGGAAGCGACGAGAGCCGGGGCCCGCGCCCGGCGTCGCGTCAGCTCCGGCCGGGGCGCGGTGATGGACGACGGGCGGCCGATCTTCCTGCAGATCGCGGAACTGATCGAGAACTCGATCATCGACGGCACGCTCGCCGAGGAGAGCCAGGTGCCCTCCACCAACGAACTCGCCGCCTTCCACCGGATCAACCCGGCGACCGCCGGCAAGGGCGTCAACCAGCTGGTGGACGACGGAATTCTCTACAAGAAGCGAGGTATCGGGATGTTCGTCGCCACCGGAGCCCGTACCCGGCTACGGGACCGGCGTCGCGAGGAGTTCGCCCAGCAGTTCCTCCACCCGTTGCTGACCGAGGCGCACAAGCTCGGCATCAGCGCCGACGAGCTCAAGCGTTTGATCGATCGATGGGAGCAGGGGCGATGAGCACGGTGGTGGACGTCCACGACGTCACCCGGCGGTACGGCGACGTGACCGCCCTGGACCAGGTCAGCTTCTCGCTGGCCGAGAACCGGATCCACGGCCTGCTGGGCCGCAACGGCGCCGGCAAGACCACCCTGATGCAGATCCTGACCGGTCAGAACTTCGCCACCAGCGGCAGGCTCACGGTCTTCGGCGAACCGCCGTACGAGAACGAGAAGGTCCTCTCCCGGGTCTGCTTCATCAAGGAGAGCCAGACGTACCCCCAGCACTTCAAGGTCCGGCACGCCCTGGACGCCGCCCGGCTGCTCTTCCCGCACTGGGACGAGGAGTTCGCCGCCACCCTGCTGGCGGACTTCCGGCTACCGCTGGGTCGGAAGATCCGCAGACTCTCCCGGGGCATGCACTCCATGCTCGGCATCACCATCGGGCTCGCCTCCCGGGCTCCGCTGACCCTCTTCGACGAGCCGTACCTCGGACTCGACGCGGTGGCCCGGCACCTCTTCTACGACCACCTGCTCACCGACTTCGCCGCACACCCCCGCACCGTCGTGCTCTCCACCCACCTCATCGACGAGGTCGGCGACCTGCTGGAGAACGTGCTCCTGCTCGACAACGGCCGGCTCCTGCTCGACACCACCGCCGAGGCACTGCGGGGCCAGGTGGTCACCGCGTCCGGCCCGGTCACCGCGGTCGACACCTTCGCCGCTGCCGCCGAGGAACTGCACCGCGAGTCCCTCGGCCGGTACGCCCGGGCCACTTTGCGCGGCAGCTTCGGCCCCGCCGAACACCACCGCGCCCGGGAACTCGGCCTCGACGTCGAGCCGGTCTCGCTCCAGGACATCGTCATCCGACTCACCACCGCCCGGGCCCGCCGCGCCGACACCCGGCCCGACCTCGACACCGCACCCGGCGACGCCGGCCACACCACCCGGGAGGCAGCCCGATGAACCGCATCGGCAGCGTCGTCCGACTCCAGCTCGTCGGCTGGCCGAGCAGCCTGGGCGGAGCCTGGGTGCTGCTCACGCTCATCTTCCTGGTCAACCTCGGGCTCTTCGTCGCCATCGGTGACATCGGCGACATGACCGAGAGCGGTCCGCAGACCGGCGCGGTGATCTCGATCTACATCATCATGTTCGTCGGCGGCCTCACCACCTTCACCCAGGTCTTCCCGTTCGCCCTGGCGCTGAGCGTGATCCGGCGCACCTTCTACGCCGCCTTCGCGCTGCTTCTGCTGGGCCAGTCGCTGGTCTTCGGCCTGCTGCTCACCCTCTGCAAGCTCGCCGAGGACGCCACCGGCGGCTGGGGCATCGGGATGACCTTCTTCGGCGTCGGCCCGCTGAACCAGGACAACCCGCTGCTCCAGGTTGTCGTCTACGCGGTGCCGTTTGTCGTGCTCGGCTTCCTCGCCGCGTTCCTCTCCATCAGCTACCTGCGCTGGGCGATGACCGGCATGTTCGTGCTCACCGCCAGCTCCGTGGTGGTCTTCGGCGGACTGATCGTGCTGACCACCTGGCAGGACTGGTGGGGCGCCGTCTGGCGCTGGATCACCGAGCAGCCGGACGCGCTGCTGGTCGCCGGCTGGCCGCTGATCCTCGGCGCGCTCGCCGCCGGTGCCGGCTACCTCACCATCCGTCGCGTCACCGCCTGAGCGGTGCAAGGAAGGGGCCCCTGTCAACGCGTTCGGTAACGCAAGGCTCCCTGCTGACTCATGCGGCCGGGCGGACCGGCTGACAGGACGGACACCAGAACAGGTTCCGCCCCACCAGGTCGGCCCGGAGGACCGGGCCGGCACAGACGTGACACGGTTGGCCGGCACGGCGGTAGACGTACACCTCGCCGCCGTGCCGGTCGACCCGGGGCGGCCGGCCCATCGCCTCCGGCAGGTGCTCCGGACGTACGGTGTCGATCCGGCCGGACGCGACCGCGAGCACCATCAGCTCCCGCAGATCGACCCAGATCCGCGACCACTGTTCCGTGGTCAGCGACCGGCCGGGAGTTGTCGGCGGCAGACCGGCCCGGAACAGCGCCTCGGTCACGAAGATCAGCCCGGTGCCGGCCACCACGGACTGGTCGAGCAGCAGCGCGAAGAGCGGGGTCGGGCTGCGCCGGATCCGGGCGTACGCGGCGTCCGGGTCGGCGTCGGCCCGTAACGGGTCCGCCCCCAGCCGGGCCCGCAACGCCTCGACCTCGGGTGGGGTAAGCAGGTCGCAGGCGGTCGGACCCCGCAGGTCGAGCCAGTGCAGGTCGCTGGTGAGCCGGAGCCGTACCTGACCGACCGGGTCCGGCGGCTCCCCGTCACCGTCGGCGAACTTGCCGTACAGCCCGAGGTGCACGTGCAGGATCTGGCCGCCGTCGTAGTGGTGCAGCAGATGTTTCCCGTACGCCTCGGTCCGGTCGAGGACGGTGCCGGAGAGCAGCGCGGCGCCCTCGGTGAACCGACCCTGTGGGCTGCTGGCCAGCACCTTGTCCCCGGCGAACAGCTCGGCGTGCCGTGCCGCCAGGCGATGGACGGTGTGACCCTCGGGCATGTCACCAGCCTAGCCAGCGCCGACCGGGCGACCGGGTCAGCCTCGCCACGGTGGCCCAGCTCAGGACTGCCCGACAGCTCAGGAGCCCGGCTGGCTGATGTTGACCATCCACGGTACGCCGAACCGGTCCACGCAGGCGCCGAACTCGTCGCCCCACATCTGCCGCTCCAGCGGCACCGAGACGACGCCGTCGTCGGCGAGCTCGCGCCAGTAGCCACGCAACTCGTCGCCGTCGTCCCCGCTGAGGCTGACGGTGATGGTGTCGCCCGGACGGTGGGACATCTCCGGCGGCGTGTCCGAGCCCATCAGGGTGAAGCCGCTGTCGGTCTCCAGCATGGCGTGCATGATCTTGTCTGGCTCGACGGTGCCCTCGGCGCCGAACTCGCCGAACGTGGTGATCCGCAGCGAGCCGCCGAAGACCCGCTGGTAGAACTCCATGGCCTGCCGGGCGTTGCCGTCGAAGCTGAGGTACGGGTTGAGTCGGGTCGGCACGGGTGCTCCCTGGTCCGTGAACGGGGTCGTCACCGGGACCAACGAGTCAGCGGGCTGACCGGAGACCGGCGATCCGGTCCGCCGGCCACCTGTGTCGCCTGCGGCCGTACCGACCCGGACTCCCGTACCGGGTCCCTAGGCCGGCGTCGCAGCCGGCTCGCCGAGTGAACCGAGCGCGTGGGCGAGCAGCCGACGCACCTGCCCGTCCGGGTCGGTGGCCCGGGTGAGCAGCGGTGCCACCGCGTCCCGCCGCCCGGAGTAGCCGAGCGCACTGACCGCGCTGCTCCGGACGCTCGCGGCGACGTCGTTCAACCCGGCGACGAGGACCGCGAAGGCCCGGTCTTCGGTGGAGAGGCCGCCGAGCGAGCCGAGGGCGACAGACCGGATCTCCGGGTCGGGGTCGACCGCCGCCGACGCCAGCAGGTCCAGATCCGCCACGTCGACCACAAAACCGAGGGCCCACAGCCCTTCCCGGCGGCGGGTCGGGTCCGGGTCGGTCGCGTACCGGAGTACCACCGACCGGGCCACCGCACGGTGCCCCTGCAACAGGTCGACGATCTCTGCCGCCAGGCTGTCCTGGTCGTCGCCGAGGTCCCGGGCAGCCGCGTCGAGCAGGATCGGCAGGGCCTCGGGGCCGAGCAGACCAGCCAGAAGCTGTGCCATCAGGTCCCGGCCGTAGAAGTTGCGGTCGTCGAGGAACGTCAACAAGGCCGCCCGCGCCCGGGGCACGAGGCCGCGGTCCCCACTCGCCACCAGTGCGTCGACGACCGCCATGGCTTCGCCGAAACCGTCGTCACCGTCGTCGGGCAGGTCGTCGCCATCGGTTTCGTCGTCAACCAGGCCACCGTGCCGGATGAGCCGTTCCAGTGCTGCTGCCGTGTCCGTCACGCCGCCAGCCTGTCAGACCGGTACGACGCGCCGTTCCCCGTACCGAGCCGACACCCGCCGCCGCCCCTGACCACGCCGCCATCGCCCTGAACCGCACCGCCGTCGGTCAGAGACGCAGACCGAGATAGGTGAGCAGCCCGGGGTCGACGACGTCGACGACGTGGAACCCGAGACGGTCGTAGAAGGCGCGGGCCGCCCGGTTCTCACTGAGCATCCCAAGGTGGACACCGGGAGCACCGGCCCGGCGCAGGGCGTCCGTGAAGGTATCGATCAGCTTTCGCCCCCAGCCGGCGCGCTGGTGCTCCGGCAACAGGTCGATGTGCAGGTGCGCCGGGTAGTCCGCCAGGTCCGGCAGGATCATCCGCTCCGGGGTGTGCAGCAGGTGGGCCATCACCTCGTCCGGGTTACCCGGCTCGCCCGCCGGCGCCGGGTACCGGTCGCCGACCAGGGGCAGCCACTCGGCCCGGAACCGCCGGACGAAGACGGCGGTGTCGGCGGTACCGAGCACGTAGCCGACCGCCCGCCCGTCGTCGTCCACCACGAACGCCAGTTCCGGCTCCAGGTGCGTGTACGGGTGGGCGAAGATGTTCGGCAACACACCCGGGTCGACGTACGAGCCGGAGGCGTCCTGCCCCGCGTCGGCGGTACGGATGCAGATCTCGTGGACGGCGTCCCGGTCACCGGGCTGGTAGGGCCGAATGTGCACGAGCGGACCCTACCTGCCCCGGTGCCGTCCGGCGGTACCGTCCGGGGGCGGTGCCGTACCGCCGCTTGAAGGCGTTGCCGAAGGCGAACTCGGAACCGTAGCCGACCTGGGCCGCCACCACGTTGAGCGGCGCGTCGGATTCCCGGAGCAGTCGGGCCGCCAGCGTCATCCGCCACCACGTCAGGTACGTCAACGGCGGCTGCCCGAGCAGCGCGGCGAACCGACGGGCGAACGGGGCCCGGGAGAGTCCCGCCTCGGCGGCCAGCGTCGCGACCGTCCAGGGCCGGGCGGGTTCGCCGTGCATGGCCCGCAACGCCCTGGACACCACCGGGTCGTTGAGCGCCGCCGCCCACCCGGTGCCGACCCCGGTGGCGGCCTGCTCGTCGAACCAGGTGCGCAGCAGGTAGACCAGCAGCGTGTCGAGCAGGGCGGGCACCAGCGCATCGACGCCGAGCCGGGGCCGGAGCAGTTCGGCGGCGAGCAGTTCCACGGCGGCCCGCAACTCGGGATGCCGGCCCAGGTGGGCCGGGAGGTGGACCAGGTCGGGCAGGTCGTCCAGCAGCGGATGGACCCGGGACGGCTCCAGTTCGTACGCCCCGCACAGGGTCACGGTGGCTGGGGTGTCGTCGCCGGGGACCGGGACACCGACGGTGTCGACGACCGCGGTGCGGGCGGCGACGGCCGGGTCCCGGGGGTCGCACGCGGGGGCGGTGAGCGGCGTCGACGGACTGTCCACGAGCGCGTGACCCCGGCCGTGCGGTTGGAACAGCACATCCCCGACGGCCAGCGAGAATCCACCGGTACGGGGACGCCTCCGTGATCCGCCTCGACGACGTGCCGGTACCGACGCCCGGCCCGGGTGAGGTGCTGATCCAGGTTGCCGCGACCTCGTTCAACCCGTCGGAGGTCGGACTGCGGCGTGGCCTGCTCCGCGCCGTCTTCGCGCTGGACCTGCCGTACACGCTCGGGGTCGACGTGGCCGGCACGGTGGTCGCGGCCGGCCCGGAGGTGGCTACCCACAAGGTCGGGGACCGGGTCGTCGGCCGGGTCGACTCGGGTGGCACGGCGGCCGAGTACGCCGACGCCGACGCCGTCGTCCCCGCCCCGCGGACGGTTCCGTTGGCGCACGCCGCCGCCCTGCCGATCGCCGGGCTCACCGCCTGGCAGGCGGTGTACGAGCACGCAGACCTCCACCCCGGGCAACGGGTGCTGGTCAACGGGGCGGGCGGCGGGGTCGGCGGTTTCACCGTGCAACTCGCCGGCCGGGCCGGTGCCCGGGTCATCGCCACCGCCAGTCCGCGCAGCGCGGACACCGTACGCCAGCTCGGCGCCGACCAGGTCGTCGACTACACCGGCACCGCCCTCGACAGGGCGCTGACCGGGCCGGTGGACGTACTGCTCAACCTGGTCCCGATCGACCGGACCCGGGCTGCGGAACTGCTCCGCCTGGTTCGGCCGGGTGGCCGGCTGGTCTCCGTCACCGTCCCGGTCGAGGCCCCCGCCGAAGGCCTCGTGACGACCACCCACCTCGTCACCCGCAACGAGCCGGCGCAGCTCACCGAACTGGTGAAACTGGTCGACTCCGGCGAACTCCGACTCGACATCGCCGCGTCCCGTCCGCTCGCCGACCTGGCCGGGGTGCACCGGGACGCGGAGGCAGGCCGGATGAGGGGCAAGACGATCCTCGTTCCGTGACGGCGTACGGGGTGTCCAGCCGTTCCGGCTGCCCGGGAGGGTGGGCCCTGGCACCGACCCGGCGCAAGTTCTGCACCATTCAATGTCTGGATCGGAACAACTCTGTGAAATAACATGACCGGCACTCACCGCGTCGTCCCACCCCCGACCAGAGACGAGTCACGCGATGCCCCAGCAGACGAGTGCAGTGCCGAACCCCGATCCGGAGTCGACAGACCGACCCGGCCGGACGCTCCGGCGGTCCAGCCAGGTGCTCCGGAAGTCCAGCCGGATCGCGCTGGCCGGCCTACTCACGATCGGCGTCACCGCCGGCGCGACCGCCGGTCCCGCCGCCGCGGCCGGCCACGCCGGGCCGAAGAACAAGCCCGCCCCGGTGGTGACCCGCGCCGGGCTCGACCCGGCCCTGGTCGCCGACCGTGGCGCCACCGTGGACTTCCTGGAACAGGAGGCGGAGAACGCCCGCACGAACGGCAGCGTCATCGGGCCGGACCGGACGGCGTACACCCTGCCGTCGGAGGCGTCCGGCCGGCGGGCGGTCAAACTGCTCCCCGGCCAGTACGTCGAGTTCACCCTGCCGAAGGCGGCGAACGCGATCACCGTCCGCTACAGCATTCCGGACGCGCCGAACGGTGGTGGCATCACCGCGCCGCTGGACGTGACGGTGAACGGCAAGGCCCGGAAGACCATGACGCTCACCTCCGAGTACGCCTGGCTCTACAACCAGTACCCGTTCACCAACGACCCGAACGCCGACCTGCTGCACTCGGACTGGTGGATCACCGAGTGCAGCTGCGTACCGGCGGTTACCACGCCGTACCCGACGATCAGCAAGCCGTTCCGGCCGATGCACTTCTACGACGAGCAACGGCTGCTGCTGGACCGGACCTACCGGGCCGGCGACACGGTACGGCTGACCGCCCCGGTCCGCAGCAACGCGGCCTGGACGGTGGTCGACCTGCTCGACTCCCAACTCGTCGCGCCGCCCAAGGTACGACTGCTCGCCGTGAACGTCCGCGCCCTCGGCGCCGACCCGACCGGGCGGCGGGACTCCGCCGACGCCTTCGACCGGGCGATCGCCGTCGCCCAGCGCACCCGGCTCAAGGTGTACGTGCCGCCGGGGACGTACCAGGTGAACCGGCACATCATCGTCGACAACGTGACGATCGAGGGTGCCGGCAACTGGTACACGATCATCAAGGGACGTTCGGTGGCGCTCGACGAGCCCGCCCCGGACGGCTCGGTGCACACCGGGGTCGGCTTCTACGGCCGGGATGCGGCGGACGGCGGCAGCCGCAACGTCCACCTCGCCGACTTCGCCATCTCCGGCGACGTACGGGAGCGGATCGACACCGACCAGGTCAACGGCATCGGCGGGGCGATGAGCGACTCCACCATCAGCCGCCTGCACATCCGGCACACCAAGGTCGGTATCTGGTTCGACGGGCCGATGGACAACGTCCGGGTCACCGACAACATGATCGTCGACCAGATCGCCGACGCACTGAACTTCCACACCGGGGTCACCAACTCGGTGGTGCACAACAACGTCATCCGCAACACCGGCGACGACGCGCTGGCGATGTGGTCGGAGAGGACCGCGAACGCCGGCAACACGTTCAGCCGCAACACGGTCCAGTCGCCGACCCTGGCCAACGGCATCGCCATCTACGGCGGTAGGGACAACACCGTCTCCGGCAACCTGGTCGCCGACCCGGTCCGGGAGGGCAGCGGGCTGCACGCCGGATCCCGGTTCGGCGCCGAGCCGTTCACCGGCACGCTGCGATTCACCGACAACACGGTGGTGCGGGCCGGGACGTACGAGTTGAACTGGAACATCGGGCTCGGCGCGATCTGGCTCTACGCCCTGGACCGGGACATCAACGCGGACGTCCGGGTCACCGGCGACCACTACCTGGACAGTACGTACAACGCGATCATGCTGGTCAGCGAGTGGTCGGTGAAGGATCTCTGGTCGATCACCGGGGTGCGGTTCAAGGACATCCGGGTCGACGGGACCGGCACCTCGGTGGTCAGCGCCCGGGTCGCCGGGTCCGCCTCGTTCGAGAACGTGGACGCCCGCAACGTCGGCGCGGTCGGGGTAAACAACTGCGGCTCGTTCCACTTCCCGCCGACCGGTTCGGAGTTCACCCTCGTCGACCTGGGCGGCAACGACGGCGGCGGTACGACCGGCCGGTGGCTGGCGCCGTGGCTGCTGCCGAACACCATCACCTGCGACGACCGACCGCCGGTGGTGGTGCCGCCGGCGCCGGCGCCGTGGTGACCGTTCGCTGACCGCGAATTCACTGGCCCTTCCGTCAGGTTGACTTGACGTCAAGTCAGCCTGACGGAAGGCTGGGGGCATGGCGATCACCCCCGACGAACTCGAACGCCAGCACACCCTGCTCACCGCCGCGGCCCGGTTCGACCAGCTGCGGATGCGGGACACGCTGGCCCCGGCCCACCCGGACCCCGACGATCAGGACACTCCCGACCCTGACCAACCCAGACCGTTGAGCCGCGACGAGGCCCTGGAACTGCTCGCCCTCGGCGAGGTCCTGATCCGGAAGGCGGCCTACGGGCGGCAGCTCGCCGTCCGGACCGCCCGGGCCACCGGTGCCTCCTGGACCCAGGTCGGTGCGGCCCTCACCGTCAGCAAACAGTCCGCCTGGGAGACCCACCAACGCTGGCTCGTGGAACAGGAACCGGCCGGCGACGAGGCGGCAATCGGCGCCCGCGGCGGCGACCACCACCTCGCGGCACGGCCGGACCGCGCCGAGGGGGCGTCGTCATGACCGCCCCGACGGTGGACCTGCGACCGTTCCGGCTCGACGTACCCGAGGGCGACCTGGTCGAGCTGCGCAGACGGCTCGCCGCCACCCGGTGGCCCGCCGAGGTGCCCGACGTCCCGTGGCGGCGCGGTGTGCCGCAGGCGTACCTGCGGGACCTCGTCGACTACTGGCACAGCACCTACGACTGGCGACGGCACGAGGCGCGACTCAACGGGTTTCCGCAGTTCACCGCCACCATCGACGGTGCCGACATCCACCTGCTGCACGTACGCTCCCCGGAACCGGACGCGCTGCCGCTGGTGGTCACCCACGGCTGGCCTGGCTCCGTGGTGGAGTTCCTCGACGTGATCGGCCCGCTCAGCGACCCACGCCGGTACGACGCCGACCCGGCCGACGCGTTCCACCTGGTCGTACCGTCGCTCCCCGGCTTCGGGTTCTCCGGCCCGCCGGTCGACACCGGTTGGGACGTACCCCGGATCGCCCGTGCCTGGGCCGCGCTGCTGCACCGGCTCGGCTACTCCCGGTACGGCGTCCAGGGCGGCGACTGGGGTCACGCGGTGAGCCGGGACCTCGGTCTCCTCGCCCCGGAGCACGTCGTCGGTGTACACCTCAACACGCTGCTCACCCTGCCGCCCGACGATTCGGCCGAGGCCGCCGCGCTCACCGACGCCGACCGGGCCCGGCTGGCCCGGGTCGCCGCGGCGCTACCGGAGATGGCCGGGTACGCCGCGCTCCAGTCGACCCGGCCGCAGACCCTGGCGTACGCGCTGACCGACTCGCCGGTCGGGCAGCTCGCCTGGATCGCGGAGAAGTTCCTGGAGTGGACCGACGCGGTCGACGCCCCCGAGCAGGCCGTCGACCGCGACCTGCTGCTCACCAACGTGATGGTCTACTGGCTGACCGGCACGGCCGGCACCTCGGCGAACCTCTACTACGAGCACGCCCATCCGGCCGGGTCACCGGCTCCGCCGCGCCGGTCGACCGTGCCGACCGGGGTCGCGGTCTTCGGCGCGGACCTCGCCGCCCCGGTCCGTCGGCTCGCCGAACGGGACAACCACATCGTGCACTGGTCGGAGTTCGACCGTGGCGGGCACTTCGCGGCGATGGAGGAGCCGGACCTCTTCGTCGCCGACGTACGGGCCTTCTTCCGTCCACTCCGGACGGAACGCGGGCTTGTGGACCGGTGAGGAGACACCTCAGGCGTGCCAGGAGCGCCAGAGCGCCGCGTACGCGCCACCGGCGGCGAGCAGTTCGTGGTGGTTGCCCAGCTCGGTGATCCGACCGTCGTCCAGCACCGCCACCCGGTCCGCGTCGTGCGCGGTGTTGAGCCGGTGCGCGATCGCGATCACGGTACGACCGGCCAGCACCGCGCCGAGCGCCCGCTCGGTACGCCGGGCCGTGGTCGGGTCGAGTGCCGCCGTCGCCTCGTCGAGGATCAGGGTGTGCGGGTCGGCGAGGACGATCCGGGCCAGGGCGAGCTGCTGGGCGTCGGCCGGGCTGAGTTCCCGGGCCCCGTCCCCGAGCACGGTGTCGAGACCGTCCGGCAGGTCGGCGTACCAGTCGGCGCCGACCGCGACCAGGGCGGAGCGCATCTGCCCGTCGGTGGCCTCCGGGGCGGCGAAGGCGAGGTTGTCCCGCAGCGTGCCGATGAAGACGTGGTGTTCCTGGGTGACCAGGGCAATCTCCCGACGTCGCTGTGCCGGGTCGAGGTCGGTGACCGGGCAGCCGCCGAGCAGCACCTCGCCGGTACGGGGGCGGTCGATGCCGGCGATCAGCCGGGCCAGGGTCGACTTGCCGGCCCCGGACGGGCCGACGACCGCGAGCCGTTCACCGGGGCGGATCTCCAGGTTGATGCCGTGCAGCACGTCCGGGCCGTCGGCGTAACCGAAGCGGGCGTCGCGGACCACGAGCCGCTGGTCGGACGGTACGACGGCACCACCGCGCGGTTCCGGCGACACCTGGCCGACGCCGAGCACCCGGGCGAACGAGGCCACGCCCCGCTGGGTCTGTTCCATCCACTGCAGCAGGGCGTCGAGCGGCCCGATCGACTGTTGCAGGTAGAGCGCGGCGGCGACCACCGCACCGAGGCTGACCGCGCCCCGGTCCAGCAGGAACCCGCCGACCAGCAGCACAATCGCGACCGGCAGCGCGTAGCTCGCCTCCACCGTCGGGAAGAAGACCGACCGCAGCCGGAGGGTGGCCCGCCGGGTCGCCCAGAGCCGGCCGATCCGCCCGGTGCCGTACGTGATCCGCTGGTCGGTGAGGCGCAGCCCCTCGACGGTCCGGGCCCCCTCGGCGGTGGCGGTCAGCGTCTCGGTCAGCTCCGCCATCGCCGCACCCTCGGCGAGGTACGCGTCCCGGGCCCGGCGCAGGTAGTGGCGGACCGCCACGGCGATCGTCGGCGCCCCGGCCAACCCAACCAACCCGAAGATCGGATGCAGCAGGCACACCGCTCCGAAGAGCAGCAGCAGCTGCGCCGAGGAGATCACCACCACCGGCAGCGCGTCCCGGACCATGGTGCCGACCATGTTCACGTCGACCGAGCTGCGGGTGGCGAGGTCACCGGCGCCGGCCCGTTCGACCACCCCGACGGGCAGCCCGAGGGTACGCCGGACGAACTCCTCGCGCAGCTGGGCCACGGCCCGCTCGCCGAACCGGTAGCCGACGTACTGGGCGTACCGGTTGAGCAGGCCCTGGGCCAGCACACAGCCGACGATCGCCAGGGCCAGCCGGTCGATGGTGCCGATCCCGGCCCCGGCGGTGACCTCGTCCACGATCACACCGAGCAGCCACGGTGAGGCCAGCCCGGCGACCGCGGCGACGGCGTGTAACAGGAGCAGCACGACGACGGTGCGGCGGTCGCCGCGGAGCAGTTCCACCGCGGCCCGACGGACCGTGCTCTTCTCCGCCACCGGCAGCCGGGGCCGCTCGGTCAGTGCCGGTCCGGTCGTCACCGCAGCACCTCCCGGGTGCCGTCGTGCTCGCCGACGTCGCGGTACCCATCGACCTCACGGCCGGGCCCGGCGGGACCACCGTTGGGCTCGCCGACGGTGTCGGTGTCGGCGTGGTGCGGCTGCGGGTCGCGGGCGACCAGGGCCCGGTAGCCGGATTCCCGGTCCAGCAGTTCAGGGTGGGTGCCGATGGCGACGATCCGACCGCCGGCCAGGTACGCCACCGTGTCGGCGTGGCCGAGCAGCAGCGGCGAGGTGCCGAGCAGCAGGGTCGTCCGGCCGGCCCGGGCGTCCCGCAGCCGCGCGGCGATCCGCGCCTCGGTGTGCGCGTCCACCGCCGACGTCGGGTCGAGCAGGATGAGCACCTCCGGTTCGGCCAGCAGGGCCCGGGCCAGGCGTACCCGTTGCCGTTGACCGCCGGAGAGTCGCCGGGCCCGGGTGTCGAGCGCGGTGTCGAGCCCGTCGGGTAGCGCGTCGACGACGTCGTCGGCCGAGGCGACCCGTACCGCGTCCCGGAGCCGGTGGTCGTCCTGGTCGTCCCGGATCCGCAGGACCTCCCGCAGGGTGCCGGCGAAGAGGTACGAGTCGTGGTCGGCGACGAGGATCCGGGACCGTACCTGCGCCAGCGGCATCCCGGTGAGCCGCCGGCCGCCCCAGGTCGCCCCGCTGACGACGTACCGGCCGAGCCGGTCGGCGAGCGCGGCCGCCTGGGCGGGGTCGTCGGCCGCGACCGCGACCAGCTGTCCGGGTCGGACGGTCAGACCGGTGACCGGGTCGTGCAGTTCGGCCGGCCGGTCCGGGACCGGGACCGGCTCCGCCGCCGGATCGGCGACCTCGTCCGGGGTCAGGGTGAGCAGGGCGACGATCCGGCGGGCGGCGACCCGGCCCTTGATGAGCTGGTAGCCGGCGTCGAGCAGGAACCAGACCGGCACGACCAGGACCGCGACGTATCCGTAGACGGCGACCATCTGGCCGACGGTGATGTCACCGTCGGCGGCCATCCGGGCGGCGAGCCAGACCACGACGGCGAGGAAGAGCCCCGGCAGCGCACCGGTCAGCGCCCGGATCCAACTGTTGACCGCGCCGACCCGGTAGCCCTCGGCCAGCAGTTCCTGGGACCGGTCGGTGTAGCGGCGGGCGAAGAGGCCGCGCCCGCCGACCCCGGCGAGGACCCGCAGCCCGGCGACGATGTCCCCGGCCCGGGCGGTGAGCAGTCCCTGCCGGTGCCGGTAGACCGTCTCGACCCGGTCGAGCCGACGCAGCATCGGCCCCATCACGGCGGCGGTCAGCGGTACGCCGAGCAGGATGCAGGTCGCCAGCCTCGGCGAGATCGACCAGAGCATCACGGCGACGACCGCGTACGCGACCACCGCGCCGACCCCGGGACCGGTCATGGTCAGCACGTGGGAGGTGTTGCCGATGTCGGAGCCGCCGACGGTGGCGACCTCACCGGCGGCGAGCTTGCGGGACAGCACCGCGCCGGCCCGGGAGAGCTGTCGCAGCAGGACCGCCGCCGAACGGGCGGTGGCGTCCTCCCGGACGAAGGTCATCGTGCGGTGCCGCAGGATGCCGATCCAGGCCTGGCCGAGGCCGGCCACCACGATCGCGGCCACCCAGAGCAGCAGGGCACGGTTGTCGCGGGCGCGCAGGCCGTCGTCCACGGCCTTGGCGATCAGGTACGGCCGCAGCGCGAGCCCGGTCATCCAGAGGGTGCCGAGCAGGCTGCCACGCAGGACCCGGACCGGTTGGCTCCGGGCCAGCCACCAGATGTACCGCAGTGGCCCCCGGGTGTCCGGTGTTCCTGGGTCGGGGTGCGGGAGCTGCGGCGGCACCCGCCCAGGCTACCGACCGGCCGGGAGCGTTCCGACCGGTTTAGGACTCCACCGGCCGGGGTCTACGACTGTCCGCCGCCGGACTGGATCCGGGTGATCAGGTCGTGCAACGGCTTGGTGCCGCTGCCGACCATGATCCCGGTGACGATGCCGTCGATCCAGACCGGCAGGCCCTCCCACTCCGGGCCGGCGATCGCGTGCAGCACGTAGAAGCCACCGGCGGTGGAGGCGACCGTGGCGACGGCGGTGGCGATCCCCCAGGCGACGATGGTCCGGTTGCCCCGGGCCCGGTCCGCCCGCTCGCGGAGCTGCCCGAGGCTCGCCCGCTCCGTCGCGGTCGCCGGCCGGTTCGCCAGCTCCGCGGTGAGGCGCTGGAGCGTGGCCTCGGCTCCCCGACCGGGCAGCCAGCGGGAGAAGGGTTCCAGGATCCGCTCGACCGCGGCGGCGAAGACGATCAGTACGCCGAAGACGGCGACGGTGTCCGGCGGCTGCATGACCTTGGCGGTGCCACCGCTGGCCCAGAGGCTCCACGAGGCGAAGCCGGCGCCGGCGATCAGCGCGAACGCGACGACAACCGCACCAAAGCTCGCGGGTGCGGGCGTCGGGGTCGCCGCCGGGTCGGCACCGCCGTTGGCCGGGGACGGGTCAGGGCCGACGGCTGGCACGGTCGTCCCGGCGGCGGCACCGACGGCGTGGTGGGCGGTCGCCGGACCGGCGGCCGCCGCGGACCCGGCGGGCTGGTCCGTGGCGGGGGACGCGGGATCGGCGAACGCGGCCGGCGGATTCGCGGACGTCACGCGGTTGACCGCGTCGCCGACGATCTGACCAATCTGGCCGACCAACTGGTTGCCCTGTTCCAACGCCATGCCACCCCTTGGCCGAGTGCCCCTAGAACTGCCCCGCGGAAGGCTACGCGGCGAATTCACCTGACAATCGGCCGGGTGGCCGATGCCGGAACGACCATTGGCCGCCTTCCGATCCACCTCGGGAAATGCAAAGCTGTCGATGTCTTTGCGGGCGGACCGCACGGGTCATGCTGCCGACAGGACCAGGCGGCACCGCCCGTGCACCCGTCATGTCCGGAAAGGACCCTGATGGCCACCACCCTCGTACGCCGGCTGTCCGCGATGATCGGTGCGGTCGTGCTGGCCGCCACCACCGCACTGGTCGGACCGGCCGCGCCCGCCCGTGCGGAGATCGCCTGCGCGGTCACCTACACCAGCAACACGTGGCACAACGGCTTTCACTCCACCGTGCAGTTGACGAACCTCGGCGACGACTGGCACGGGTTCACGCTCGAGTTCACCTTCCCGGGCGACCAGCGGATCACCAACCTCTGGAACCACAGCTTCGGTCAGAGCGGCCCGGACGTGATCGTGCGCAGCGGGACCTGGCCCGACACGGTCCGGACCGGAGAGTCGGTCTGGCTCGGATTCCAGGGCACCTACACCGGGACCAACCTGGCACCGACGAACTGGCGGGTCAACGGGGTGCCCTGCGTGGGTAGCGCACCCCGGGCGGTCATCGCCGAGCCGGACAGCATCTCGTTGCCCGAGGGCACCGGCCGCTCGTTCACCGTACGACTCAGCCACCCGCCGACCGGACAGGTCACCCTCCAGATGCGGATCCAGGGCACCGGGATCTGGGCCGGCCCGCCCATGGCGCTGGTCTTCACGCCGACGAACTGGAGCACGCCGCAGGGCTACGGGGTGATGAACGCGCAGGACGCCGACGACGTGGACGACGTCACCGTCTTCACGCTCTCGGTTCCCGGTTACCTGTCGGACACCGTCACCTTCACCCAACTCGACGACGACCGGGTCCGCTGACCTCGGCGGGCCGGGCCACCGAGGTGTGGCTGACCGCACATCGGGGTACACCGATCGAAAAATTCCCGCGTAGGTGCCATCGACGAGGCCCACGCACGTTTTTCGGAGGTGGGTTGTGGTCAGGATTCCATCACTCTCGCGTGGCAACGAGACCGCCCGCGACACGAACCGCGACGGTCGGGTCGACGCGCGCGACGCGCGTCCGGGCCCGGCCGGGACCGGGGACGCCGGCACCGGCGACCGGGGTGCGCGCTCCGACACCACCCGGTCCGACAGCACCCGCGCCGACACGACGACCACCCGGATCGACGGGGACCACCGGACCGGGGACACGGACGGGCGTACCGGAACCGTCGAGCGCGACCGCGACCGGGCCGCCGGCCTGACCCCGGGCCGGGCCCGGGCCGCCGTCGCGGAGCGGGACCGGGGCACCCCGCCGGCACCGCCGGCCACCCCGGAGACCGACCGCCGCGCGGACCGGGACAGCGACGAGGGTACGGCCGACGCGCGGCGCCGGCCCGAGGGCGTCGCACCGGCCGGCCCCCGCCCCCGGGCCAGCATCCTCGCCACGCTCAGCCTGGTCGTCGGGGTGGCCGCCGCCGGTTTTGTGCTCACCGGCACCCTCGCCGGGTACGGCATCGCGCTCGGCGGCCTCGCCCTGCTGCTGGCGATCGGCGGGGTCTCGGCGACCGCCCGCCGGCACATCGCCGGCCGGACCGACGCGCTGATCGGGCTCGTCCTCGGCCTCGGCGCCATCGTGGCCGGGGTGCTCGCGATGACCGGCGACCTCGGCTGGCCGAGCACCGACGGCGACAGCGTGCAGCGGTTCCGCGAGTGGCTTGATTCACAGTTTGTGGACCGGTTCTGACGGGCAGAAATGCCCGCGGAGCGGTGGTTCACCGCTCTGGCTCCGCCAGCCGGTGGTGGTGCACCACCTGAGCGCACAGGTTCGGGGGCGGCAGTGCTGCCGCCCCCGAAGTGCTGTCCGGGGTCCGACGGCCGGTGAGGGCCGGCCAGCCCCAGGCGTGGGCTTAACGATTCGCCCCTCTGGTCGGCCACAGACACAACGATCAGCCGGATCACGCAAGTTCCACCGGTGGTTCCTGCCGCCGCGACCCGCATACCGTGGGTTGGGCGCCAGCCCGCGAGCCGTACCGAGGCCGGGCGCGCCCGAATCCCCTGGAGCAGGACCATGACGTTGGACGCCACCCCTCGACCGGGTCGTGACCCCGACCGGCTGCCTGGTGGACCCGTACCGGTCGACCCGGTACGCCGCCGCTATCTGATGTGCCGGCCGACGTACTTCGCCGTCGAGTACACGATCAACCCGTGGATGGACCCGGCCGCACCGGTCGACACCGCGCTCGCGATCCGGCAGTGGGAGACGCTGCGGCGGACGTACCTCGAGCTCGGGCACACGGTGGAGGAGATCGAGCCGCTGCCCGGCCTGCCCGACATGGTCTTCGCGGCGAACGGCGCGACGGTCGTCGACGGTCGGGCCCTCGCCGTACAGTTCCGCGACCCGGAGCGGGCCGACGAGGCACCGGCGTACGCGGCCTGGCTGGACCGGGCCGGTTTCGAGGTCTCCGAGGCCAAGCACATCAACGAGGGTGAGGGCGACATCCTGGCCGTCGGCGACCTGCTGCTCGCCGGGACCGGGTTCCGGACCAGTCACGCGGCCCACCCCGAGGTGCAGGAACTCTTCGGCCGGCCGGTGGTCACGTTGCGCCTGGTCGACCCGCGCTTCTACCACCTCGACACGGCGCTGTGCGTGCTCGACGACCGGACCGTGGCGTACCTGCCGGAGGCCTTCTCCCCGGGCAGCCGGGCGGTGCTGCGGCAGCTCTTCCCGGACGCGGTCCTGGCCACCGCCGCCGACGCCGAGGTGCTCGGCCTGAACGCGGTGAGCGACGGCCGGCACGTTGTCCTTCCGGCCCAGGCCACCGGACTGTCGGCAGCCCTGCGGGACCGGGGATACGACACAATCGGTATTGATTTGTCCGAGCTGCGTAAGGCCGGCGGCGGACCGAAGTGCTGCACCCTGGTGCTGCGGGAACGAGAGGCGGACCGGTGAGCGCGAGGAGTGAACGAGCGCAGCGAGTGAGCCCCGCAGTCGCGAACGAAGAAGGACTCGTGAGCATCAGCGCGAGGAGTGAACGAGCGCAGCGAGTGAGCCCCGCGGTCGCGAACGAAGGAAAACTCATGGACGACGTGCTGCGCACCCCCGAGGCGGTACGCGACGCCGAACGCTGGACGGCGCACAACTACCACCCGCTGCCGG
The DNA here is from genome assembly GCF_039871775.1 of Plantactinospora sp. B5E13. NCBI lineage: Bacteria > Bacillati > Actinomycetota > Actinomycetes > Micromonosporales > Micromonosporaceae > Plantactinospora > Plantactinospora sp. B5E13. The sequence goes on along the minus strand of NZ_JBDPLT010000011.1, from coordinate 100,180 downwards.
TGGTGGTCTCCTCCGCCGAGGGGGCCTGGGTGACCGACGTCGACGGTCGCCGCTACCTGGACTGCCTCGCCGGCTACTCGGCGCTGAACTTCGGTCACCGGCATCCGACGCTGATCGCCGCCGCGCACGCCCAGCTCGACCGGCTCACCCTGACCAGCCGGGCGTTCATCCACGACCAGTTCGCCGACTTCTGCCGGGAACTCGCCCAACTCTGCGGCAAGGACCTCGTCCTGCCGATGAACACCGGCGCCGAGGCGGTGGAGACCGCGATCAAGGTGTCCCGGAAGTGGGGTTACCAGGTCAAGGGTGTGCCGGCCGGCCAGGCCACCATCGTCGTCGCGGACGGCAACTTCCACGGTCGGACGACCACCATCGTCAGCTTCTCCACCGACCCCGACGCCCGGGACGACTTCGGGCCGTACACCCCGGGCTTCCGGATCGTCCCGTACGGCGACCTCGCCGCGCTCGCCGACGCGATCGACGAGACCACCGTCGCCGTACTGCTGGAGCCGATCCAGGGCGAGCAGGGTGTGGTCGTACCGCCCACCGGCTATCTGCCCGGGGTCCGGCGGCTCTGCACCGAACGGAACGTGCTCTTCGTCGCCGACGAGATCCAGTCCGGGCTCGGCCGGACCGGGGAGACCTTCGCCTGCGACCACGAGAACGTCGTCCCCGACATGTACGTCCTCGGCAAGGCGCTCGGTGGCGGCATCGTCCCGGTCTCGGCGGTCGCCGCCGACGCCGACATCCTCGGCGTGCTGCGGCCCGGCGAACACGGCTCCACGTTCGGCGGCAACCCGCTGGCCTGCGCGGTCGCCACCGAGGTGGTACGCCTGCTCGCCACCGGCGAGTTCCAGCGCCGCTCGGCCGAACTCGGGGCCCACCTGCACGACGCGCTCCGCGGGCTGATCGGCGAGGGGCTGGTCGCCGTACGCGGCCGGGGGCTGTGGGCCGGGGTGGACATCGACCCGGCGCTGATGACCGGGCGGCAGGCGTGCGAGCGGCTCGCCGAGCGGGGCGTACTGGCCAAGGACACCCACGGTTCGACGATCCGACTCGCCCCGCCGCTGGTGGTGACCGCCGACGAGCTCGACCACGCGGTCGCCCAGCTCACCGCCGTCCTGGGCTGACCGGAAGGGCCCCTCCTCCACCGGAAACGCTGGGAAGGAGCCCTTCCGCACACCCAACCCGAACGGTCAGCGGTCGACCACCCGCATCGCCATCGTCGGCGCCTCGGCCATCACCGAGGTCGGGTTGCTCATGCCACCGGAGGCCCAGGTGCTGGCCCGACCCACCTGAACGCCGGGATACAGCTCGACGATGTCGCCCGGACGCAGCACCCGGGACTGCTGCCGGGCCAACCCGATCCGCTCCGACTCCTCCAGCGACCCGCCCGGACGGATACCGGAACCGTTGGTGCTGACGTCCTGCGCGACCAGATCGGCACCCCGCAGCTCGAACCGTACGTGGCTGCGGCTGATCCAGCGTCGCGCCTCGTCGTTCAGCCACTGCCCGAGCCGGACCCCGGTGCTCTCCTCCGGCGCCCGGCCGACCAGCACCGGCCGGTCGGCGGCGACCACGAACCGGCGCCGCACCATGCCGCCGATCCGCACCGACAGCACCTCGGTGCCGGGGCGGGGGCCGGCGTCGGTCAGCCGCTGGTCGTGCCGGGGGCAGATCGGCTGGCCGGCGCGCAGCCGGGGCGGCGGCTGGCCGCTCGGCTTGCGGTCGATCTCGGCCAGGTCGGCGAAGGCGCCCCCGCCGGAGCCGCCGAACAGCACACAGCCCGGCTCCTTGCAGCGCCAGGTGCGGGCGAGCAGCTTGCGCCCGGTCGGCGAGGGTCCGACCGGTCCGGGGTTGTTGCCCTTCACCCTCGGCACCAGCACCGGCCCACCGGCCCCCGGCAGCGGGGCCAGCAGGCGCCCCGGCTGCCCGGTCACCCAGGGGAAACGGCCGGCCATCCCGTCGTACCGGGCCCGGCTCAGCACCGGCAGCCCGAGCAGCTCGGCCACCTCCAGCACCCGGTCACCCGGATTGTTGAGGACCTCGATCAGGCCCTCGTCGGCCCAGCGGCGCAACACCATCCGCTCGTTGGAGGTCAGGTCGGCCTCGCTGAGCAGGGCCCGGTGCACCACGGCGTACACCGGGACGTTGTCCTCCTCGAGCTGCCGCCCGAGCGCGTCCATCACCATGCCCAGTCGCAGCGTGCTGGCCGGCCGCCCGCCGTCCAGGTCGACGTACCGGACCACCTCCGCCAGGTCGAGCACCGCCCGGACCAGGTCGGGATCGGTGCTGACCCGGCCCTCGATCGCGTCGAGGACCTTGCTTATCTCAAATCTCACGCCGCTCCCCGGACTATCTCGTCGATACGCCGCGCCAACTCGACGTCGCGTCGAGTGACTCCGCCGGCCGAGTGTGTGGCGCACCGGAAGGTCACCGTGCGCCAGCGGATGTCGATGTCGGGATGGTGGTCGAGTTCCTCCGCGACCACCGCGACCCGGTCCACGACACCGATCGCGTCACGGAATCCGGGTAGTTCGACGGTACGGCCGATGCAGGCCGGATCACCGGACCAGCCGTCCAACCCCTCCAGCTCGGCCCGCACCGCCCCCGCGTCCAGCACGTCTGCCATGGCCAGACCTTACCGCCGGGGGTCGACACCGTGGAGAGCATCCGTTTCCCGACCGATCTCGGCGGTGGAAGCGAGCCTCTGCGGTGGGGGCGAATTTCGGCGGCGGATGTGGGACCCGGTCGCTACGCTGCCTGCCGGACCGGCCACCGCAGTCGATACGGCACGGCGACAGGGTCCGGTCGGTGCCGTTCACCGCCAAGGTCGACGAGCAGGGCCGGCTCACCGAGATCTCGGTGGACACCAAGAGCGTGTCGCCGATGCTCGGCGAGATGCGGGTCGCCTACGACAACTTCGGCAAGCCGGTGGAGATCAGGAAGCCGGACCCGTCCGAGGTGTCGGACATGCCGGACGAACTGCTCGGACTGATGAACGCCTGAGTCGTACCTCAGCGGAGCCCGGTCGGGGACGGACGCCGTCCCCGGCCGGGCTCCCGCGTTCCTTCACGGCCACTCAGCCGACGGCGGTCGCCCGGTCGGCGGCCCGCAGCGGTGCGCCAACCTCGTGCAGGTGCCGGAGGGCCTGCCGGTAGGAGTCGAAGAGTCCGGTCTCCTCGTACGGGATGCCGCGCTCGGCGCAGAACTCAGTCACGATCGGCTGCGCCTTCCGGAGGTTGGCCCGGGGCATGCTCGGGAACAGGTGGTGCTCGATCTGGTAGTTGAGGCCGCCGAGCAGGAAGTCGACGACCACTCCGCCCCGTACGTTGCGCGAGGTCAGCACCTGCTTGCGCAGGAAGTCGAGGTTGTCCTCGGCGGTCATCACCGGCATGCCCTTGTGGTTCGGGGCGAACGAGCACCCCATGTAGAGCCCCCACAGCCCCTGGTGGACGGCGATGAACACCAGCGCCCGCACCGGGGACAGCACGGTGAACAGCACGCCGAGGTAGCCCACGGTGTGCACCACCAGCAGCAGTGCCTCGACCCGCCGGTGCCGCATCGGCGTGCCGCGCAGCGCCCGCACACTCGCCACGTGCAGCGCCAGCCCTTCCAGCAGCAGCAGCGGGAAGAAGAGGTACGCCTGCCGGCGCGCCATCCACCGTCCGAAGCCCCGGGTCGCCAGCGCCTGCTCGTGGGTCCAGACCAGGGCGCCCGCCCCGACGTCGGGGTCCTCGTCCTCGTGGTTCGGGTTGGCGTGGTGCCGGTTGTGCTTGTCGATCCACCAGCCGTAGCTGAGTCCGGTCGCGAGGTTGCCGGCGATCAGGCCGGCGATCTCGCTGGCCCGCCGGTTCCGGAACATCTGCTTGTGCCCGGCGTCGTGGCCGAGGAACGCGACCTGGGTGGTGGCGAACGCCAGGAAGACCGCGACCGGCAGTTGCCACCACGAGTTCCCGACCGCGGCGAAGGCGATCCAGCCGGCGACGAAGAGCCCGATGGTCACCGCGATCCGGGTGACGTACCAACCGGTGCGCCGTTCCAGCAGGCCCGCCTGACTGATCCGACGCGATAACTGAGAGTAGTCGCTACCACGCCGTACGGCTGGCTCAGCCAGCGCGCTGATCGCCATTCTTCATCCCCAATCAGGTTATTCCGGCCACACCGCTGGGCGGCTAGGCCCTCAAGCCTCCCGTGATCAGGTGCACTCAGTAACCCCGGAAGCCCCCGTATCCGGGGTAGGGCTATCCCCCCGGTTTGATTGACGGATCCCGATGCTGGAAACAGCGGCACACCGGCCGGCCCGCCGTCGGCCGGACGAGCCGGCCGCCGCACCAGGCCCACCGTCGGCCGGACGAGCGGACCGTCGGATCCGCCGGCTCAGCTCATCCGGCCGACCGCGCCGCGCAGCCGCCGCAGATCCCGGCGCCGCCGTTCGTACGTGACGGCCAGGCCGATGAGCGTGAAACCACCGATGGCGAGGAAGATCCAGGGCCACCGTTCCCAGATGCCGACGCTCTCCCGCACCGCCTGCACCGAGAGCACCACTCCACCGAGCACCACCGGCGCCTGCCGTCGCCACCGGGCACCGACGAGTACGGTCACCAGCGCACCGACGCCGAGCAGCAGCCGACGCTCCGGCTGCCCGCCGGCGACCAGCACCGACACCAGACTCGGCAGCAGCGCGGCGGCGAGTCCGGGTCCGTACCCGACCCAACTGCTCAGTCCCGGCCAGGCCCGGGTGGCCAGCCCGCCGACCAGCAGCGCCAGCAGCGCCGCCGGCAGGGTGTACGCCTCGACCAGCGCCACCTCGGCCGAGGCGAGCAGCAGCCAGATCCCGAGCATTTCGGCCGCGCCGGCACCGGCCGCGTAGGCCCAGCGTCGGTGCTCCGGCTCCGCCGGACGCAGTGCCCGCAGCCCCAGCACCACTCCCCACAGCAGGCAGACCGTCGCCGCGTACCGCGGCTCGCCGACGGTCAACACCAGCGCGACCAGGGCCGCTGCATACCCGGCCGCCTCGGCGGCGATCGCCTCGACGCGCCGTCGGTCGGCCGACGCGGACGGGAGCAGACCACGCAGGACGACCCCGCCGGCCAGCGACGCCGCAGCGACCCCGAGCACCACCAGCGCGGCGACCCGGAGCGGCTGGCCGGCGGCGAGCGGGGCGGCCACCGCCAGCAGCACCGCCGCCGTGGTCGTACCCAGCCAACCGGACACCCGGGCGTGGCGACCGCGTCCGAGCAGGCCGACGGTCAGCCCGGCCGCGACCAGCACGGTCAGCCCGACGATCGTGCCGGACCTGGTCGGCAGCAGCCCGGCGAGGCCCGCGCCGGTGAGCGCCACGCCCAGCGGTACGACAACCTGGCCGGCCCGGCCGACCCTCGCGGTGAGCGCCGCGCCGTGCAACGCCACCAGTCCACCGGCGAGCGCCAGCGCCGGCACGGTGGGCCAACGGGCACCGGCGGCGGCGAGCCCGGTCAGTGCCGTGGTCGCCAGGAACGGTACGGCGACCAACACCGCCGCGCGGGCGGTACGCCGCCACGCCCAACCGGCCACCGCCGCCGTCCCGGCGAGCAGCAGCAGCGTCACCACCTGCGGCAGGTCGGGCCGCCAGTCGGCCGGGGTCAGCCCGACGCCGGCCGGCGGTCCCGACCAGATCCGCCCCAGCCAGGCGTACGGCGCGAGGAAGACCGCCACGAACGCCGGCACCACCGCGACGGTGACCCGGAGCAGCAGCAACGTCGTGGAGACCAGTGAGGTGACCGTCCACAGGGTGGCGGGCAGGGGCTCGGCACCCGTACCCGAAGCGGGCCGATGGACCGTACCCGCAGATGGCCGGCGGACCGGCCACCGCCAGGGACGCGCCGCGACCCCGACCGCGACAGCGGTCAGCAGCGCCCCGGCGGCGTACATGCCCGCCGGTTCGGCGACTCCGGAGAGGGTGGGCGAGAACCCGACCACCAGCGCCACCAGCGACAACGCCGCACCCGCGTAGGGCAGGTAGCCGGCCGCCACCGGCTGGGACCGGACCACACCGTCCCGGCCGTCCGGACCGGGCGACGGCGCGGAGCCGGGCTGCACCGCCGGTGCCGATACGGGAACGGGCTGCACCGCCGGCGAGGGTACGGGAACGGGCTGCACCGCCGGCGAGGGTGCGGAGACGGACGTCCGGACGGCGGTCAGCAGGACGCCGACGGTCAGCAGCACCGTGCTGGCGAGCGCCGCCCGGGCCTGCCACCACGGCGGTACGTCGACGGCGAAAAGGCCGAGAACCACCGCGCCCGGCACGGCCAGGACGGCGACCGCCACCGCAAGCCCGCCGACCACCCGGGCCGGGCCCGGCCGTTCGGAGCGGTTCCGCCCGGCGGTCACCGCGACCGCCGCCCCGGTCAGCACGATGCCGGCGAGGACCCCGGCGGCACCGGCCGGCCGGGCCAGCCCGACCACCAGGGCGTGTCCGGCGGTCAGGACGGCGGCGCCGGCGAGCGGTCCGACCGCCCAGCCCGGGCGGCCGGTCCGGACCGCGGCGACGGCCAGCGCCGCCGCCATGCCGAGGCTCAGCAGCGCGATCGCCCACCAGGGCAGCGGCACCGCGGTCGGCAGCGCCAGCATCGTCAACACCCCGCCGGCGATCCCGGCCGGCCATCGTCCCCGGGTCGGCAACAGGAACACCAGCGCGCCGACCGCGAGCGGCAGCGCCACCGGCGCCTGCCAGTCGAACGGCCCGGTGTCGACCGTCAGGTCGGCCCGCCAGACCGGCTGCGACCGGAGCCCGGTGTCCAGGGCGGTGACCAGCGCCATCCCGCCGGTGATGGTGGCCAGGGCCGCCACCGCGGCCAGGCTGCCGGCGTACGGGCCGAGGCGTACCCCGGGCGGCAGCAGCCGGGCGCAGGCCTGCACCACCCCGGCGACCAGGGCGAAGACGACGGCCGAGCCGACCAGCACCGGTCCGTCGAGTTCCGCCACCGCCCGGACCAGGGCGCCACCGAGCGCCACCACGAGGAGTCCACCGGCGGCCGCCCCGAACCCGTCGTCCCGGGTCAGCACCGCCCCGGCGACCAGCAGCAGGGGCGGCACCAGCAGCGGAGCACCGGCGAAGGCGGCGTACGGACCGTCGGTGAGCGCGAGCGCCAGCACCGCGCAGCACGCCGAGGCGAGCACCGCGACGCCGTAGCCGAGCCACGCGACGGACCGGCGGGCCAGGTCGAGGCCCGCCGGTCCGTCGCCACCCCGCCCCCGGGTCAGGAGAAGGTCGAGCACCGCCAGCGCGGCGAACGCCAGCGTCCAACCGGTCGCGCCGACCCGCGCGTCGAACGCCAGCAGCGGCGCCACCGGTTGGACCAGCAGCAGTCCGGCGAACCACGGCGCGGTGAGCCCGGTCAGCCGCCGGTAGCCGGCGGCCACCACCGCGCCGACCCCGGCGACCAGTGCGACGTACCGGGCCCGGGGCCAGTCGCCCACCCCGAACAGGTCGACTGCCCAGACCGCGTACCCGTCGAGCAGTACCAGCAGCAGACCGATCGCCGCGAAGGTCTCGGCGGTGGCGGTGAGGCCCCGGCGCCGGGCGAGCACCGGCAGGGCGAGCGCCAGCCCGGTCAGCCCGGCGAGGATCGCGGCCCGTCCGGTGAGGCCGACGGTGGCCCAGGCGACCACGGTGAAGACGATCGCGGCCGCCCCGAGCAGCAGGCCACCGAGGACGAAGAGAACGTTCTGCACGGTCCGGGTGGAGGCCTCCGGTCGTACCGGTGCCGGAAGCGTGACCGGGGCCGGGCCGGCGGCGGTCGCGACCGGCGGCGCGACCGGCGCGAGGACGGCGCTGGTCGGGCCGGTCGGGGTGGGCACCGGGCGCGGCGGGGCCATCCTGGTCGCGGCCTGCCGCGCGGCGAGCGCGGCGGCCCGGACCTGCCCGGCGAGCGTCTCGCGACGCTGCCGGGTCTGCCGGAGCGTGGCCTCGAGGGTCCGGTACGCCTCCCGGGCCTGGACCACCCGGACGGTCAGCGCGGCGATCTCTCCCTCGAGCCGGATCACCTCGGCGGCGACCGGGTCCGGACCCCGCCGGCAGCCCGGGCAGCCGGTCACCAGGTCGGCCCCGGTCCCGCACACCGGGCAGGGGTACGCGCGCACGCCTTCGGTCATGCCGCCATGCTCCGCCGACGCCACGACCGCCCACAGAGTGCGCGTACCTATCCGGGGCAGGTACGCCGACCCGCGTGGCCGGACTGCCGGGACCTGCCGCCGGTCACGGCCGGGTCTGTTCGTGTAGCCAGGCGGTGTAGTCCGGGTTGCCGCCCTCCACCCAGCTGACCAGGATCTCCGGTATCTCGTACGGGTGGGCGGCCCGCACCTGGTCGACGAGGGCGGCCACCCGGTCCGGGGTGGTCTTGAACCGGACCGTCCACTCCCGGGTCGTCTCCAGTCGTGACTCCCACCAGTAGGTGCTCTCCACCGGCCCGCTCACCTGGGCCGAGGCCGCCAACCGGCCGGCGACCGCCGCGGCGGCCATCACGTCCGCGACCGCCCGGGCGTCCACGACCGTCGTCACGACGCAGATCTGGTCCACGCCGGGCACCCTACTGCGGATCCGGGTCGGGGCGGTGCGTGTCGATCCACGCGTCGATCCGCGCCCACCAGTCGAAGAGCCAGTCGATCCGCTCCTGTCGTCCGGGCGGCACCTCCTCCGGCGGTACGGACCAGAACCGCATCACGATCCGCTTGTCCATCGGCAGTTCCCGCCACACGTCGGCGACGGTGACCATCCGGTCCAACCCGGTGTGCGCGACGAAGACGACGCCGGCCTCCGGGGCGGCGTCCAGGGCGGCCAGCACCCCACCCGGTTGCGGGGCGAGCACGTGCCGCATCGCCTCGGCCCGCTTCGCCATCGCGTCGAGGCCCCGGGACCGCAGCAGGTCGATCGCGCGGAGCCGACGCCGGGGGGTGAAGTTGCCGCCCTCGGGAAAGATCACGAAGGCGTCGTTCTCGTCGAGACCCTGGGCGAGGTGCCCGATCTGCTCGACCAGGGCCTCCCGGGGCGCGCCGGGCCGTTCGGTGCGGCCGAGCCGCCGGGCCTGGCGCTCCCGGCCGGCGATGAAGCGGTTCGGCAGCCGGTTCAGCAGTACGTCCACCGCCGGATCCCACTGCAGGGTGTCCTTGAGGACGATCCGCGGTTCCCGCTTGAACCAGTTCACCAACGCGTGGATCAGGATGAACGAGTCGCCGGGGCCGGCGTGCCGGCAGAGCACCAGTTCGGGGCGGCCGGGCAGGGCGGTGTCCGGGTCGGTGCCGACCACGTCGATGCGCAGCCGTAGGGTCCACCGGGCCTGCCAGAACAGGAAGGTGAGGAACCAGCCGGCCAACTGGTAGTGGGCACGCTGGAACGACGGGGACCGGCTGCGCCAGCCGAAGCCGGAACCGACCCAGAGCCCGAAGAGGACGACCAGCGCGGCGGCGTCCCAACAGAGGTAGACGATGCCGAGCCAGAGCAGCCGCAGCGGGCGGAGGTAGCCGGGGACCAGCGGCGAGGCGGCCGCGGCGACGATCAGCCACACCGGCAGCAGGCTGACCACGAGGAAGGCGAGCAGCACCGTACCCGGGGCGAGCAGGAGCCGCCGGACCCACCTCGGTGGCAACGGCATCAGCCGAGGTCCACGTGTTCGGTGAGGTAGCGGCGGGACGCCGTGTAGGCCCGGCTGATCCGCCGCCCGACCGCCGCCATGTCCCGGTACGCCCACGGGGTGTCGTCCCGGGGTCCGGGTCCGCCGGTCGGCAGCACGTGTACGTCCACGTCGTCGGGGAGTGCCGCCATCTCCCGGGCGAACCGGTGCCGGCGGGCGATCTCGAACGCCACCTGGGCGATCTCCCACGGACGGCGCGGCGGGGTCAGCGGACGCTCGATCCGACCGACCTGGAGTACGAAGATCTGCTTGGCGCCCGCGTGCACCGCCTCGCCGATCGGGATCGAGTTGACGATCCCGCCGTCGACGTAGTGCTCGTCGTCGATCCGGGCCGGCGGCAGCAGACCGGGCACCGACGCGGAGGCGAGGACGGCCGGCACCAGCGGGCCGGCGGTGAACCAGTGCTCGGCGGCCCGTTCGATGCTGGCCGCACAACACCGGAACGGCACCTTGAGGTCGGCGAAGGTGGTCTGCTCGCCGAGTTCGGCTTCGAGCAGCCGGCGCAGCGGACGTGGCGAGTGCAGATGGGTACGGGCGGCGAACCGGCGCAGTTGCCGGGCGATCGAGTCGCCGTAGACCTCGGCCGCCTCCGGCGACGCCCAGAGCCGGACGAGCCGGTTGGTGACCCCCTCGCTCGGGTCGGCGGCCACCAGGGCGCCGTTGACCGCGCCGATCGACGTACCGAGCACCAGATCGGGCTGGATGCCGGCCCGGAACAGCGCCCGCAGCATGCCGACCTCGACGGCGCCGAGCACCCCACCGCCGCCGAGCACGAACGCCACCGGACCGCTGACCATGTCATTCATCCTGGCACGGGCCGCCCAGTCGGCCACGTCAGCGGTCCCTGCCGGTCGGTCGCCGCTCCGCCGGGCCGGAGCGGGAGCAGGCCGGAGAGGACTTTCTGGCAGCAAAGGGGATGCATCGGCGAGAGTGGCTGTCATTGACAGGAGTTGGTCCGTCACGCAGCCTGGTACGACCCCCCACACGGCCTGATGTAATCCCCCGACTCTTCCAGGCAGGTGCGACGAACGATGGCAGCGTTGCAGGCGGGCGGCCTGCTCGCCCGGAGATATCGTCTTATCGACAGGATCGGTGCCGGCGGCATGTCGGTGATCTGGCGGGCCCGTGACGAGGTACTCGACCGGGTGGTCGCGGTGAAGGTGCTCGCCGCGTCACTCGCCGCCGACACCAAGTTCCGGGAGATGGTCCGGGACGAGGCCCGGGCCGCCGCGCAGCTCGTCCATCCGCATGTCACCGCCGTGCACGACTACGGTGAGACCCTCGGCCCGGACGGTGAGATCACCTCCTTCGTGGTGATGGAACTGCTCACCGGCGAGGAGTTGAAGGCACAGCTCACCGCCGGCGCGCTGCCCTGGCCGACGGCGGTCGGGATCTGTGCGCAGGTGGCCGAGGCGCTCGCCGCGGCCCACCGGCTGGGCATCGTGCACCGGGACATCACCCCGGCCAACATCATGATGACGGCGACCGGGGCCAAGGTGCTCGACTTCGGTATCGCCACCCACGTCGGAGCCCCGGACGAGGACGAGGACGGCGAGACGTTCGGCACCCCGGCGTACGTCGCCCCGGAGCGGCTGGACGGGTTGCCGGCCCAGCCGGCGACCGACACGTACTCGCTCGGGGTGCTGCTGCACGAGACGCTGACCGGCCGGGTGCCGTTTCCGGCGGAGACCTGGGACGAGTTGACCCGGGCACTGCAGTCCGGGATCGAGCCGACGTTGGACGGCGTACCGGACGTGCCGGCCGCGGTGGCCGACATCTGTCTGCGCTGCCTGGACCGCGATCCGTTCGGTCGACCGACCGCCGCGCAGGTCGCCGAGACGCTCCGTGCCCAACTGCGGGCGGTCGAGCCGGCGTCGTCGACCGTGCCGGCGCCGACCGTGCGACCCGGGCCGCCGGCCGGCGGCCCGGACGACCCGTCGGCGGCAGAGCCGGGAGTGTCGGAACCGCGCCGCCAGCCGAGGCATCCCGGCCGAGTGCTGCTCATCACGGCGACGGCGTTGGTCGTACTCACCGCCGTCGTGATCGTCGCCGCGACCCTCGGCGCCGACCCGGGCGGCAGGCCCACCGGCGGGGCGGGCAGCACCGGACCGGGCGCCGGGCCGACACCGTCGGCGCCCTCCGGAGACGTGGGCCCGACGCCGACCCGGACACCGGCCACCACGACGGCGACCGTGCCCGCGACGGTGACGACGGCGACCGCGCCGGCCACCGCGACCGTTCGGCGCCCGGACGCCACCCCCTCGGTGAACGAGGTCATGGCCAGCCTGGACCAGATCGTCACCGACGGCCTGGCGGCCAGCGCGATCCGCGACCATGCCGGGGTGGACCTGCGCAACCATCTGCGTAACCTCCGGACCGGGCTGGCAACCGGGCCGGCCGACCTGTCGGGGGAGGCGACGGTGCTCCGCGACAAGGTCGCGGTGCGCCTCAGCGAGGGCTCGATAACCCCCGAGTACGCCCGACTTCTCGACGCCGCCCTGACCCAGTTGGCGGGGGCGGCATAGGCCTACGCCGGGTGCCGGTCCAATCCCCTGGCCGGCACCCGGCACCCTGTGCCACCCTCTCCGCCATGTCCGCCCTCTCCACACCGCCCGGCACCGTCGAGGAACTCCGCGCCCTGCTCGCCGACGGCGCCCCGGTGAGGTACGTCTTCTTCTGGGGGCACCGGCCGGGGCGCGGTGGCGTGGTCGGCGCCGGATGCCTCAGCCAGTGGTGGCCGTCGTCGTTCACCGTGGACGGTGTCCGGTACGCCACCGCGGAGCACTACATGATGGCGGGCAAGGCCCGGCTCTTCGGAGACGAGCCGATCGCCCGGCAGGTGCTGGTCGCCCCGAGCCCGGGCGCGGCCAAGGCCCTGGGCCAGCGGGTACGTGGTTTCGACCAGTCGGTCTGGAACGCCCAGCGGTTCGACCTGGTCGTCGCCGGCAACCTGGCGAAGTTCGGTCAGCACCCCGAGCTGCGGGACTATCTGGTCGCCACCGGCGAGCGGGTGCTGGTGGAGGCCAGTCCGCTCGACCAGGTCTGGGGCATCGGGCTCGCCGCCGACGATCCCCGGGCCGGGGACCCGGCGCACTGGCGTGGGCTCAACCTGCTTGGCTTCGCGCTGATGCGGGTCCGGAGCATCCTGGCGGCGGCACCGGACTGACCCGGCGGCCCCGTCGACCGGCCGCACCGCCGCCCGGTGGCAGAGTCAGTCCAGACGGATCCGGTCGCCCGCCCCGTCGAACAGCAGCAGTTGGTCCAGGTCGACGGCGAGGCTGACCAGTTCGCCGCGCCGGGGCAGAGCCGCGGCCGGCATCCGGACCACCAGCTCGCCGGCGACCGGTGGATCGGCACCGAGTTCCGGATCGTAGACCGGATAGAAGCCGTACTCGGTGCGGGCCGTCGCCGGCTGCCGTGCGCCGCGCTGATGGGGAATCATCCTGTTCAGGCGGTCCCGGACCGGATGCCCGGCCGGCAAGTCGTCGGCGAGCACCGCGGCGAGGGGCTGACCGGGGTCCGGGTGCTCCAGCCGGGCCTGGTCGTTCGAGGTCGGCACCGTGTCGGTCGTGACGTGCACCAACGCCTGGTGCCCGAGGTTCTCGACGAGACGGACGACTCCCCGGATGACCGGGGGGTCGGCCGTCGTCCCCGGCGGGACCGGGGTCAACGCGTCGGCCCGCAGCGCCACGGTCACCCGCGCGGTGTGGCGGGTCCGCAGGGCCGGCACCCGGGGGTCGTCGGCCGGCAGTTCGAGCAGCTGGGAGCCGAGGTCGAGCACCACCGTCCCGTCGGTGGCGTAGACGGCGGCCTGCAGCAGGTTCGCCCGGGGCGTACCGAGGAACGCCGCGACGAACAGGGTGTGCGGGTCGCGGTACACCTCGTCCGGGGGGCCGACCTGTTGGAGCACCCCGCGACGCAGCACCGCGACCCGGTCCGCCATGGTCATCGCCTCGACCTGGTCGTGGGTCACGTACAGGGTGGTGAGCCCCAGCCGCCGGGCCAGCGCCGCGACCTCGGCGCGCAGCTCGGCCCGCAGCCCTGCGTCCACGTTGGACAGCGGCTCGTCGAGCAGGAACGCCCGCGAGTCGCCGGCGATGGCCCGGGCCATCGCCACCCGCTGACGTTGCCCGCCGGAGAGCTGGCGGGGACGGCGGTGCAGCAGGTCGGTGATGCCGAGCTGCGCGGCGACCTCGGCCACCCGGCGGGCCGGGTCGACCACCGGAGCGGTGCCGGTACTCAGCGGAAACCCGATGTTCTGTGCCACCGTCAGATGTGGATAGAGGGCGTGGTCCTGGAAGACCATCGACAACCGCCGGTCCGGTCCGGCACCCCGTTCCACCGGACGGCCGTCGATCAGGACCTGCCCGGCGGTCGGCTCCTCCAGCCCGGCGACCAGACGCAGGATCGTCGACTTGCCGCAACCCGTCGGGCCGACCAGGACGACAAACTCGCCGGAGCCGACCTCGACGCTCACCCGGTCGACCGCGACGGTGCCGTCGGGGAATACCTTCGTCAACTGGTCGGTGGCGATGCTTACCACGGCGACCACCTCCTGCCGCCATCGTCGCCGGGTACTGGCCCCTTACGCCAGTCCTGCTGCGCCGGACGGCCCGGTACGGTGCGCCGGACGGCGGGACCCGGCGCCGGACGGCGGCAGGTGTCGTACGGGGACGGTTCCGTACACCCGGTTGGTCCGACGCTCAGTAGCCGGAGTCCGGGGGCGGGTCGACCCGTACCGAGCGGTCCATCCAGCCGTCGCCGTCGTCGTCGTACATCCGCTTCTCGAAGAAGCCGTCGCGGTCGCGGTCGTACTCGCTGATCTCGACCAGTCCGTCGGCGTCCAGGTCGTGTCCGACAAAGTCGGTCCGGCCGTCCCGGTCGGCGTCGACGAGGATGTCGACGCCGCCGTCGGCCCGGCCCCGCAGGGTGTGCCGGTCCCAGTCCCCGTCACCGTCGACGTCCACCCGGGTGCGGTAGCCCTCGGGCACGTCCGGTGTGGCGTCGGACGGTGTCGGGGCGCCCGCCGGGGACGCCGTGCCGAAGCCAGCCTCGGCAGCTGGATCGGCGGTGCCGAAACCCACCTCTGCGGCCGGATCGGCGGTGCCGAAGCCAGCCTCGGCGGCCGGGGTGGCGGCGCCGAACCCGGCCACCGCCGGAGGTTCGGCGGTGTCGGAGCAGACCGCAGCCGCTGCTCCGGCACCACCGAGACCCGTCTCCGTGCCGGCCGCACCGCTGACCGCGCCGGCCAGACCACCGGCGGGTTCGGCCAGCGCGGCGTCGGTCGCCGACTGGATCGACCGACCGATCTCGTCGCCCAGACCGGCCAGGCCGCCCACCGGCGTCGCGACGGTGGGGGCCGTGGCCGGCGCGACCTCGGGCAGCACCGGGTCGGCCCGACCCGACCCGGCCGCGTTGAGCTGGTCCGCCACCGACACCGCGCCGGCAAAGCCGACAAGCGGGGTGAACATGCCGAACAGACTCGACTGGTTGGTCCGGCTCTCGACCTCGTGCTGCCCGCCCGGGTCGGCACCGAACTGGAGCTGGAGCAGGGCCACCTCGTCGGCGTCGAGTTGGTAGCCGGCGAGGGCCGCGTCCGGATCGGCGGAGAGCGCGGCGGCGAAGAGCGGATCGGCGAGCAGCCGCTCCAGAACGACGTCGAAGTCACTCACCGTGGCCACCTCCCGGGATCAACCCGTCCCACGCTAGTCCCGGCCCGCCACTGCCGACCCTGCTCGGCCCCGATCCCGCCGGATCCGGCCCGGCCGGTCAGTCCAACTCGGGCATCGGCACCGGCTGCGGTCGGGGCCGGCAGGTCCCGCACTGTACGGCGTCCTCGACCACCAGGCCCTCCGCCCGGCCCCGCGCCTCGGAGCGGTGCACCTGCAGCAGGTACGGGCCGAACCGGGCGTGGTCCTCACAGACAGCACGCCCGCAGAACCGGCACCCACCCCGTGCCGCCTTCGGACAGAACCAACAGAGCACATCCACTCCTCACTGGGGTACCGGCAAGCTACACCGCTCCAGCCTGATGGTCGCCGTCACCGGGTCCGACGTGTTGCCGGCGGCGTCGACCGCCTGGATCGTGACCGTGATCGTGCCACCCGGCTCGTCGGCGTTCTGCGGCACCACGACGGCGCCCTGGAACACATCGCCGGACCGGCTGAAGCTCACCGTCCCGTTCTCCTGCCCGGTCGTCCAGCTTCCGCTGACCGTGATCTCGCCGGCCGGTGTGACGTTGTCGGCGACGCGCCCGCTGACGGTGGCCCGGCCGTCCGAATCGCAGCGGTTGATGCTCGGTGGGTCGACGGAGACGCCGGAGACGGTCGGGTCGGTGACGTCCCGGGGCGGGGTCGGCGGCCGGGTGGTCGGCGGGGCGCTCGTCCGGGGTGGCGTACCCGGTGCGCTGGTCGCCGGGGCCGGGGACGATCCGGTGGGGGTCGGGCTCGCCGACGGGGTCGGGGACGGCGTGGCCGACGGGGTGGGCGACGGCGTCGGGCTCGCCGTCAAGGTCGGTGTCGGGGTCACCGGATCGGTCGGCACCGTCTCCTCGGGGGTGGCCGAGCGGACCGGGTCCGCCCCGTCCGGTGTTGTCCCGCCGTCGCAGTCGAGGGTCCGGCCGGTGTCCTCCTGACGTACCCCGGAGACCCGCACCTCGCCGGCGGAGACCTCGATGCCGCGGGCCCAGGCCGCGTACCGGGCGGCGCCCCGGTTGATGATGCCGCCGGAGGTCCGCTCGACGGTGAGGGCGAGCGGCGCGAACGCGGCGCTGGGGCTGCCGGTGTCGGCCACGATCCGACCCACGTCGAGGGTGAGTCGGCCGTACGGGGTGACCGGCCGGACCCCGTCACTCCAGAGCGGACCGACGTTGGTCCGGGCACCAGCGCAGAGCAGCGCCGTCGCACCGCCCCGGAACGTCAGGCTGCCCCGGGAACGGGTGCCGACCCGGATCTGGTCGCCGGCCCGGACGTAGACCCGGCCGTCGCCGGTCAGGGTGACCGCCCGGCCGTCCACCACGGCGTCGATCCGGCCGTGGTCCACCGCCAGCAGCGCCCGGTCGTCGGGCATCTCCGCCCAGGCCGGCCCCGGCACCAGGTTGGCCGCGCTGGAGAGCAGGGCCACCGGCAGGAAGAGCAGGAGCAGCCACCACAGTTGCCGCTCGAACCGTCGGTCGACGTCGGGGTCGGCCTCCGCTGGTGGCGGTCCGGGCGGGGCGAGCAGCGGCGGGTAGTCGGCCTCCGGGTGGACGCCGGCCCGGGGAGCCGCGCCGGGTGAGGCCGCCGCCGTGGAGAGCGTCGTCGGTGCGGCCGTCGCGGGCGCGCCGAGCACCATGGACAGGCCGGAGACCGCCGGTACGGTCCAGACCCGGACGGGCGTACGGGCGGTCGCCACCGTACCCGGCTCGCCCTCCCCCGACGGGCCGATCACCGTACCCCGGCGCAGTTGCGTGCCGTCGGGGAGTTCCACCACCCCGGACTCCACCACCACCGCCTCGTGCGACGTCAGCAGGGTGACCGGGTCGCCGGGGTCGACGGTGGCGACCCGGGCGCCGGAGACCAGGCCGAGCCGGTCCTCGGCGGTGAGTCCGCGCAGCGCCGGGGCCTCGCCGAAGAGCGCCTCCGCGGCGACCCGGTCCCCCGACGGCGGGCCGGGCAACGGGCCCACCGCGGTGACCACCGCCGACGCGGGCAGGGCGAGCAGCTCGCTGCCGGCGCTGTGCCAGTCCAGGCCGGCCGGACTGCCGGTGAGGGCGTTCGCCAGCCCGACCGTGCCGCCCGGGCCGAGCCGCTGCCGGACGAGTCCGGCCGGGTCACCCGGCCGCCGACCCTCCACAATGCCGTCGACGACCACGTGCACCACCGACTGGGCGGCACCGGCGAAGCCGAACTGCTGGCCCGGGTGGGGCCGTATCCAGCCGGCCTGTGCCGCCAGGCCGGCGAGTGCCGGAGTGGGGAGCCGGCCGAGCGGCGAGCGCCGCAGCGCCGCCATCCGTCGGGGCAGGTCGGCCCGGCGCCGCCGGTCGACCCACCGGGCCCACGCCCGACGCAGCCGCCGGGCGAGCCAGCCGGCCACCAGCCAGACCAGCGGCGCGGCCAGCCCGGCGACGACCGCGACCAGCAACAGCCGGGCCGGCCACCCGGAACGCCACAGGCCGAGGGTCAGCCCGGCGACCCGGTCGGTCCAGATCCGCCAGCCGAGGTTGGCCGCGATCGCCAGCCAGCAGACCGCCAGGCCGCCGTACAGGGCGACGATCCGGCCCTCCCGGTCGAGTTGGGCCCAGGAGGGTGGGCGGCGACGCAGCCGGGCCAGGACGAACGCCAGCCCGCGCGCCCGCAGGTTGGGGATCTCCAGCCAGTCCATCAGCAGGTAGTAGCCGTCCAGCGCCAGGAACGGGTTGAGGTTGAACAACGCGTTCAGGTACCAGGCGAAGGCGAGTTTGAACGTCCACGGGGCGGCCTCCGGCACCAGCACGCCGACAACCTGGGCGAGGCCGGCGAGGACCAGGCCGGCGGCCGGACCGGAGGCGGTGGTGAGGATCCGGGCCCGACGGCCCGCCATCCAGACGTCTGTGGTGTCGACGAAGACCGACGGGATGCCGAAGTAGACCAGGAAGCCGGCGGCCGGGACCCGGCGGCCGGCGTGCCGGGTGGCCAGGGCGTGGCCCGCTTCGTGGCAGGCCAGCGCGATCACGTTGAGCCCGAGCAGCACCGCCGCGCCGACCGCGTACGAGCCGTCGGTGAGGAACAGCGACTGCTCCCCGGCCCACCACGTCCAGCCGAACAGGGCCATCCCGGCGAGTGCCACCAGGCCGAGCAGGGTCGCGGCGACCCGGGTGAAGAGCAGTCGCCCCCCGGCCCGGTAGAGGAACCCGACCAGCGGGTCCACGTCGACGACCACGCTGCGCCGGCCCCGGGCGGCGGCGAGCAGACCGCGCCCCAGCCGCAGCGGCCACGGCCGTCGGCGTACCCGGTCCAGCGGGCGGAACGCGTCCACCGGCAGTTCGGCCAGCATCCGGTTGCCGGCCAGGTCGGCGACGACCCGGGTGACCTGCTCCGGCGCCAGCCGGCCGGCGATCCGGGCGAACTCGGCGACCAGCCGGGCCACCGTACGGGAGCCGTCCATCAGCTGGGCGAGTTGCCACTCCTCCGGCGACAGCCGCAGATAGCAGGCGTCGCCGCCGCCGTCCGGCGAGCGGAGCATCACGTACGGCACGTCGCGTACCGAGACCAGCTCGGCGCTCTCGATGCCCGGCCGGAGCACGGGCCGGGCCCGGGCCGGGTTGAGCCGGTCGACGACGGCCGACCAGACGCCCGGTTCGGCCGGACCCAGCGGCTGCCCGGGGGCGCGACCCGCCAACGCCTCCCAGACGCTCACCCGGCTCTCGACGACGGCCACCGGCTACCTGCCTTCTTCCACGGGTCGGTGCGGCCCGCAGAATAAGCCGTAAATCCGGCGCTGTTGACAGCGGGTCCACTACCCGACAGGCAACCCGCCGATCGTGGGACAGGCCGCCCCGGGATGAGCGGCCGTGGCGGTCACCAGGCGCTCACCGAGGGCGTCGAGGTGGACTCCGCGGTTTCCCGGGCCGGCACCAGCCAGGCGCGGTAGACGCGCTCGTACTCGTCGGCCATCCGCTCGGCGGAGAACATCCGCCGGACGTGCGCGACGCAGGCCGCGGGATCCAACCGGACGGCGTCGTGCAGGGCCGGCGCCAGCTCGGCCGGTTCGTCGCAGATCAGTCCGGTCTCCCCCGGCCGGATCAGTTCCGGCACCGCGCCCCGGTTGAGGGCCACCACCGGCGTACCGGTGGCCATCGCCTCCACCATCACCATGCCGAACGGTTCCTCCCAGCGGATCGGCATGATCAGGCAGCGGGCGGCGAGCATGAGTCGTACGGTCGCGTCGCGGTCCGGGTTGCGCAGCACCGTGACGTCCGGTCCGAGCATCGGCTCGATGACCTGTTCGAGGTACTGCCGTTCGGACCGCTCGTCGCACTTGCCGGCCAGCACCAGCGGCAGGCCGGCCGCCCGGCACGCCTGGACCGCCAGGTCCGGGCCCTTGTCCGCGCTGAACCGGGCCAGCCACAGCACGGGCCCGAGTCCGGGTGCCGACTTGCTCACGATGTTGCGGCTGGCGATGCCGTTGTGGATGGTCGCGGTCCAGGGCAGCTCGGGTGCCAGCCGACGCTGGGTGTGGGAGATCGCCACCAGTCCCACCGCGGGATCGAGGTCGCCCAGCACCTCCCGCAGTTCGCCGGTCGGCCGGTTGTGCACCGTGGTGACGGTCGGCACCGACCGTTCGGCGGCGGCGAACGGACCGACGGTGGTGTGGTCGTGCACGATGTCGAACGAATCCGGCGAGATCATCCGGTTGACCCGGGCGACGTGCGCCAACTCGGGCAATGCCTGACCGAGCCGGTGGTGCTGCACCTCCGGCACGGTGCCGACGAACCGCGCGCTGGTTCCGGTGCCGGTCCCGGCGCCGAAGAGGGTGACCTCGTGCCCCTTGGCCACGAGTCCGTCCACCAGCGCCGAGCAGACCTGTTCCAGGCCGCCGTAGCCCGGCGGTGGCAGCTCGTACCAGGGCGGGACGACCATCGCGATCCGCAGCGGGCGGACCGGACGTTCCCGATCGGACGGATTACTGGTCACTGGGGCCTCCCGCAGGGCCGGCGGATCGGATGCTGGACGCCGGGCGGGCCGGGTCAGCCCGCCAGGCTGAGCCGGACCTCGACGTCACCGACTCCCGGCGCGGCCCAGGCGACACGTTCCGCCTCGTCCCGCTCCTTCCAGGACCGGACCTCGCCGCTGAGTACCACGGTCCCGCCGGCCACCTCGACGTCGATCAGTTCGGCGTCGAGGCCGGCCCGCCGGGCGAGGGCGTTGCGGACGTCCCGCTCGAGCTCCGCCGCCAGCACGCCACCGACCGGTCGTACCGTGATCAGGTTGGTCACGCCACGGACACCGGTGAGCCGACGTACCGCCCGCTCGGCGGCACGTTTCTGGAAACCCTGCGCGACCTCGCCTCGCAGGGTCAGCCAGCCGTTGGCGACGGTGACGTCGAGTTTCTCCACGGGTACGTAGGCGTCCCACTCCAGCGCCCGGCTCGCCGCCGTGGCGATGTCGGTGTCGGTCCGCTCCGCGTCACCGGGCAGGCGGACGATGATGTCGTTGGCCACCGCCCGGACGCCCCGGATCCGGTGCGTCGTCCGTTCCGCCGCCCACTTCTTGGCGTAGCTGTCCACCCAGCCGGAGAGGGTCGCGACGCCGGCCGCCACCGAGACGCCGATCTCGCTGGCCCGTACCCGGGCGTCCCAGGCGAGTTCGGCCAGCACGTCGTGCTGGATCTCGGTGTCGCGCCGGGCCATGCTCACTCCGGTACTCATCGCCGTTCCTCCCCCGGTGCATCGCGGTTCCCCCGGGCCCGTCGAGCCCGATCGCTGGCGCTGCAGAGCACTCCCCATGTTCACTCCGGCCCGGGTGAGCCGGGTTCACCCCGATCAGGTGAAGGCATCCGGCGCCGGGAAGTGCGCGGACGGGAACGGCGGCGAAGCCGGACGCGGACGGGGACAGAAAGGGAGCGGCGGGCGACCTGACCAACCCCCTTGGTCACGTCGCCCGCCGCTCTGGGAGGAGGCACCACTTCCGCGTACGGAAGATCGGCCCGAAAGCGTACGGCCTATCTCTAGGACGCTTCGGTAAGCGTCACGGTTGCCGTGGTCTGCGCCCCGTTCCGGGTGTAGGTCACCTGCACCTGGTCACCGACCTTGCCGGCCTGCACCGCGGCGACCAGGTCGTTGGAGTCGTTGATCTTCTTGTCACCGAACTGGGTGATCACGTCGCCCTGCTGGATGCCGGCCTTGTCGGCCGCGCTGCCCGGCACGACCCCGCCGACCAGTGCCCCGCCGTTCTCCGCGGGGTTGACCGAGACGCCGAGCGACGGGTGGCTGACCTTCTCGCCCCGCTGCAGGGCCTCGGCGACCGCCTTGGCCTTGTTGCTCGGAATCGCGAAGCCGACACCGATGTTGCCGGTGCCCTGGCCCGAGGTGGCGATGGCGGTGTTGATCCCGATCACCTCGGCGTTGGTGTTGATCAGAGCGCCACCGGAGTTGCCGGGGTTGATCGGCGCGTCGGTCTGCAGCAGGCCGGAGATCGAGCTGACGCCCTGCTGCGGGCGGTTGAACGGACTGCCCTGCTCGTCACCGCCGGCCTGGATGGTCCGCTCGCGGGCGCTGATGATGCCGGCGGTGACCGAGCCCTGCAGGCCGAGCGGGCTGCCGAGCGCCAGCACGGTGTCGCCGACCTGCATCGCGTCGCTGTCGCCGAACTTCGCGGCGCTGAGCCCGGAGACCCCCTGCGCCTTGATCACGGCCAGGTCGGTCTTCGGGTCGGTCCCCCGGATCTCGGCGGTGGCCTGGGTGCCGTCGGCGAAGATCACCTGTACCCGGTTGCCGGTCGCGCTCGCCACCACGTGGTTGTTGGTCAGGATGAAGCCGTCGGCGCTCATCACCACACCCGATCCCTCGGCGTTCGCGGTGCTGATCGAGACGACGCTGTTCTGCACCTGTGCGGCGATCTTCGGCAGGTCGGCCGAGTTGATCACCGGCGCCGCCGTGTAGGTCTTGGTGACACCGCCGCCGTCGTCGACGGCCAGCGCGATCGCGCCACCCGCGATGCCGGAGCCGACCATCAGGGCCAGTGCGGTGGCGCCGACCGCCACGAGCTTGCCGAGCCGTCCGGGTGCGTGACCCGGGTTGGCCGGGGTCGCCCAGGGCGGTGGAACCGGGCCGCCGTACGGCTGCTGCGGTGGCATCCCGCCGCCCGGCCCGGGCAGGCCCGGGTGCCCGGTCGGGTGGTGACCGGCCCAGCCGTGGTGCGGGTGCTGCGGGGCGCCGTGCGGCGCCTGCCAGGGGTTGGCCGGCTGGCCACCGGGCGGCAGCGTGTACGGCTGCGCGGCGCCGTACGGTCCGGGACCGTACGGCTGTCCGGAGGTGGGCGGCGGGGAGCCGTACCCCGGACCGGAGGTGGGCGGCGGGGTGCCGTACGCCGGGCCTGAGGCGGGCGGCGGGGTGCCGTACGCCGGGCCGGAGGCGGGTACCGGGGAGCCGTACGCCGGGCCGGTCGACGCCACCGGGGCGGTGGAACCGCTGTCCGTGGTGGCGGCGCCGATGCCCGGGGTGTCCGGGTCGGCGAAGCTGGTGCCGGGGTTGGCCGTACCGGCGTCGGACTGCCCGCGGTCGTCGCGGGGCAGCTCGGCGGTCTGGGCGTGGTCGTCCCGCGCCAGCTCGGCGGTCTGCCCGCGGTCATCGCGCGGCAGCTCGGCGGTGGGATGCGAGAGCTCGCGGTCGGCGTCTGCCGGCCGCCGCTGCGGGTCGGTCTCGAACTCGCTCATGCCCCTACCCTGCTCCCCTGCTCTGCGATCCACCTGGAACCCACCTGGATATTGCCTGGGAATCACTCTACGTCGATCGGATCGGCGTGACCCGGTTGTTCGGCCGGCCCGGACTCGGAACCCGGCTCGAGGCCCTCGTCGCTCTCCGCCACCAGCGGCAGCCGCACCCGGAAGGTGGCGCCGCCGCCCGGTGTCTCGTCGACCTCGACCGTGCCGTGGTGTCCGGCCACCAGGGCCGCCACGATCGCCAGTCCGAGTCCGGTGCTGATCCCGCCGCCGGCCCGACGGGTCCGCGCGGCGTCCGCCCGGTAGAACCGTTCGAAGACCCGCTCCGCCTGTTCCGGGGTGAGCCCCGGACCGGTGTCGGCGACCTCGATGACCGCATCGTCGCGGTCCTTCCGGAGTCGCAGGGTCACCGACGCCTCGGGGGGCGTGTGGGTGAGCGCGTTGGTCATCAGGTTGCCCATGACCTGACGCAGCCGGGCGTCGTCACCGAGGACCACGAGCGCTCCGGAGCCCGGTTCGATGTCCAGGGTGACCGACCGCTCGGGGGCGACCACTCGAGCCGCCTGGACGGCGTCGCCGGCCAGCACCGGCAGTTCCACCGGGGCCAGGGTGAGTGGCCGTTCCCGGTCGAGGCGGGCGAGCAGCAGGAGGTCCTCGACGAGCAGGCCCATCCGGGCCGCCTCGTCCTCGATCCGGCGGATCAGTTGAGCGGTGTCCTCCGGTGTGCCGACGGCTCCCTGTCGGTAGAGCTCGGCGAAGCCCCGGATGGTGGTCAGCGGAGTACGCAGTTCGTGCGAGGCGTCCGCGATGAACTGCCGCATCCGTTCCTCGGACCGGCGGGCCCGGGTCTCCGAGGTCTGGGCGGCACTGGCCGCGTTCCGGGCCGCGGCCTCCGCACTCCGCGCGGTCGACTCGGCGGTCCGGGCCGCCGCCTCGGAGGCCGCCCGGGCGGTGAAGGCCATCTCGATCTGCGCGAGCATCGCGTTCAGGGCCCGGGACAGCCGACCCAGTTCGGTTTTCGCCTCGATCTCCCCCAGTTCCGGGTCGGGCACCCGGCGGGACAGGTCACCTCGGGCGATCGCCGCCGCGGTCCGTTCGATCTCCACCAGCGGTTTCAGACTCGTCCTGACGATCGCCGCGCCGGCGGCCGCGAGGGTGATCAGGACCGAACCGCCGACCAGCACGTCGATCCAGACCAGTTCCTTGACCGCGAGGTCGACGTCGGTGAGGTGCTGCCCGACGGCGAGGTACAGCCCGTCCTGCAACTGCACGATCATCACCCGCCAGCGGTAGCGGTGGTCGGCCGAGCTGACGGTGAAGACGTCCTCGTCGGCGTACCGCTGGTACCAGCCCAGGTCCTGCAGCGTCCCCGGCAGGTTGCTGGTGGTCAGCGCCCGGTCGTCGTAACGCAGGCTGGCCTGGGTGCCGTTGACGAAGACCACCAGGTAGTCGGTGGGCAGCCCGCTGTTGCCGGTGGTCGGGTCCCGCTGGATCTGCTGGAACACGGTCTCCGGTTGGTGCGCGTAGCTGGCCAGCTCGTCGTCGATCTTGTCGACGAGATAGCTGCGCAGGAAGAACGCCGTCATCACGCTGATCACCACCAGCGCGGCGGCGACCAGCACGAGGACTGCGGCGACCAGTTTCACCCGCAGCGGTACGGCCCGGAGCCGTCCCTTCAGGGCGAGGGTCGCGTTCACGCCGCCGGCTTGCGGAGCACGTATCCGACCCCTCGTAACGTGTGGATCAGTCGAGGCTGGGTCGTATCGATCTTGCGCCGCAGGTAGGAGATGTAGGACTCGACGATGTTGTCGTCGCCCCGGAAGTCGTAGTTCCAGACGTGGTCCAGGATCTGCGCCTTGGAGAGCACCCGGTTGGCGTTGAGCATCAGGTAGCGCAGCAGCTTGAACTCGGTCGGCGAGAGCTGCACCCGCTTTCCGGCGCGGTGCACCTCGTGGGTCTCCTCGTCCAGTTCCAGGTCGGCGAAGGTCAGCCGGGACGGGGCGTGTTCACCCGTGGCGGTCCGCCGCAGCACCGCCCGGATCCGGGCGGTCAACTCCTCGAGGCTGAACGGTTTGGTGACGTAGTCGTCCCCGCCCAGGGTCAGGCCCCGGATCTTGTCGTCGGTCGCGTCCCGAGCGGTCAGGAAAACCACCGGGGTACGGGTACCACCCTCGCGGAGCAGCCGGATCACCTCGAAACCGTCGAGATCGGGCAGCATGACATCAAGTACGACCAGATCCGGTCGGCGCTCCTTGGCCGCGCTCACCGCCGCACTGCCGCTGGTCGCGGTGGCCACGTCGAAGCCGGCGAACCGCAGACTGGCGGAGAGCAGCTCGAGAATGTTCGGGTCGTCCTCGACCACGAGTAGCCGGGCCTCGCTCTGGGTTGTCGCTGCCATCTGGCCATCATCCGCGCCCGTGCTGCGGCCCGGCTGAGCATCCCCTGAAAACTGTCTGAGAGCCGGGTCGGCCGCACCGCACACTCACCGCAGGCTCGGCACAGCAGTCTCACAAGCTCGGCGCAGCAGCCCCCAGGATCAGCGCGGCAGCCCCGCAGGATCAGCGCAGCAGCCGGCGCAACCCGTCCAGTGCGCCGTCGAG
Source organism: Plantactinospora sp. B5E13 (assembly GCF_039871775.1). Taxonomy (NCBI): domain Bacteria; kingdom Bacillati; phylum Actinomycetota; class Actinomycetes; order Micromonosporales; family Micromonosporaceae; genus Plantactinospora; species Plantactinospora sp. B5E13. Next base: position 74,511 of record NZ_JBDPLT010000011.1, on the reverse strand, counting down.
CAGGCGGATCGCGGTGCGGAGTTGGGCGTCGCTGAACCGTCGGCTCCGGGCCAGCGCCTGAGCCTCCTCGACAAAACCGAGCAGCCGCCGCTCGAACTCGTCGCCCGGATCGGTCTCCCCGGCCGCCTGCGGACCGGGCGGACCGCAGGGGCGTCCGGTTCGGGGCACCCCGTCCCTGCCCGTCCCCCGCGACGGCGGGACCGGGGTCGACGGGATGTTCCGGACGGCCCGTCGGGTTTCCCGTGCCGCCGCCCGAAGCTCCTGCCGGAGGTCCCGGATCGACTCGCGTACCCCGGTCCGGATCTCCCCGGCCAGTCTGCTCAGGTCGGCCAGCGAGGTGTGGATCTCCACTTCCAGCGCGACCAGTTCGTCCGCCCGCTCACGCAGCTCCCGCCGTCCCCGCTCGGTGATCTCGTAGACCTTCCGACCGCCCGCCGCCTGGTGGGTGACCAGCCCCTCGGTCTCCATCCGCTGCAGTCGGGGATAGACGGTGCCGGCGCTGGGCGTGTACAGCCCCCGGAACCGCTCCTCCAACAGCCGGATCAGTTCGTAACCGTGCTTCGGCCCGTCGTCGAGGAGTTTGAGCAGATAGAGCCGGAGCCGGCCGTGTCCGAACACGGGGGTCATGACGACCCCGCTCCGTCCCACGCCGGCCCGGTCACCGGCTCGCCGAGGACGGGGCGGCGGCTGCCGTGGAGCCTCCACCTGGCCATGGTGTTTCTCCGTTCCGTCCCGGTTCCGCCCCCGGGCCCGGTCCGCCCCGCCGGGTTCCTGTTCGTGAGCCACCGCGCCCACTGGCGGTGCCCGGACACCTCCCGGGCCACCATAACGCGATACATCGCGACCCCGGTACTGCGACCCGCCTGACCCGGGCGGGTCTCGTGGACCTCTTCGACGAGACTGAGTACGGCGCCAGCCAGCGAGGACGTGGCTCTCCGCGACGAACCCGCCGCCTTCCGTCCCCCACCGCAAACGATCTTCACCTATGCTCCGCGCGTGACCTCCCCAGCACTCGACATCCGCGGTTTGGTGAAAACCTTCGGGACGCATCGCGCGGTCAACGACCTCGACCTGACCGTCCGCGCCGGTACGTTCCACGGCATCGTCGGGCCCAACGGCGCCGGCAAGTCCACCACCATCGGGATGGCGGTCGGACTGGTCACCCCGGACGCCGGGGAGATCCGGATCCTCGGCCACGACGCGCTCCGCGACCGGGGACTGACCCGCGCGCTGACCGGCGTGCTACCCGACGGCCTCGACTTCCCGGAGCGCCTCACCGGTGCCGAGTTGCTGCGGTACAGCGCCGGCCTGCGTGGGCTGGACCGGGTCGCGGCCGCCGACCGGGCCGCCGAACTGGTCGAGGTGCTCGGCCTCGCCAAGGGCGCCGGCACCCCGCTCGCCGACTGCTCCACCGGCACCCGCAAGAAGCTCGGCCTCGCCCAGGCCCTGCTGCACGCGCCCCGGCTGCTCGTACTCGACGAGCCGTTCGAGGCGGTCGACCCGGTCTCCGCGGCCACCATCCGCCGGGTACTGCGCCGGTTCGTGGCCGCCGGCGGCACCTGTGTGCTGTCCACCCACTCGATGTTGCTGGTCGAGCAGATGTGCCACGAGGTCACCGTGATTCATCAGGGCCGGGTGGTCGCCGCCGGGCCGGTCGCCGAGGTCGCCGCCGGCGGCAGTCTCGAGGACCGGTTCGTCGAGCTGGTCGGCGCCGACGCCTCCGGCAGTGCCGGCCTGGACTGGCTGACGGGGCCACGATGAGTACGTACCCGTTCGCCCCCGGCCCGCTGACCGGCACTCTCGGCAGGATCGCGGTGCCGGCCCAGATGCGCACGGCCATGCTGCGTCGCTCGCTGCGCGAGAATCCGGGACCCACGGTGGCCGGCCTGACCGGTCTGCTCGCCGCCGCCTGGCTGATCCGGTACGCGCTCCGCGGCGACCAGCACACCCTCGCCCTGCTGGTCGGGGCGTGGGTTCTCGGTTGGATCGTGTTGCCGCTGTTGCTCGGCGGCGGTCAGGGCCGGGTCCGCCCGGCCCACCTACGGCTGGAACCGATCGCCGGTCTCCCGGCCGCGATCGGTCTGCTCGCCGCGTCGGCGATCGGCATCGGCCCGGCCGTCTCGCTGGTGGCGCTCGCCGCGCTGCCGGTGCACGCCGCTCGGCACGGCGCGGCCGCGATCCTCGTCGCCGCCTCCGGCGCGGTACTGCTCTGGCTGCTCGGGCTGATCGGCTCGGCGATCGCGCTGGAGGTCGTCGGTCACGCCGGCGGGCCGGCCGGGGCGTTGCTCACCGGCATCTTCACCGGTACGGCGATGGGTGTCGCCGGGTCGCTCTGGGCGGTCTTTCCCTGGGTGTCGGTCCTGCTGGTCGGGGCGCCGGACGAGGTGGTCCGGGCGATGCGGTACGTGCCGAGCAGTTGGCCGCTCTCCGCCGTGACCGGGTCACCCGGCCGAGGAGCGGGAATGATGGCTGCCCTCGCTGGCGTCGTGGTGCTCTGCGCCGCCGCGTACATCCTGCTCGTCCGAAGGATGGTCACCACCGGCGTGCCGTTCCGGCCGCGCGGGACCACGGCGGCCCCGCTCCCCCGCCGCACCGACAGCGGGCCGGCCGGGCCGCGAGGGACCACGGCGGCCCCCTCGGCCGGAGTGGGGCGTGCGCAGTCCGGGTGGCTGGGATGGGTGCCGGCCCCGACCCGGGCGGTCGCGGGGCGCGAGTTGCGCGCCTGGCTGCGGCATCCGCTGCGCCTGCAGTACCTGGCGTTCGCGGTGGTGTACGGCGCGCTGCTCGCCGGAGCACCGCTGTTGTCCGACGTGGACCTGTTGCTGCCGTGGGCCGGGCCGCTCGCCGTGCTCGGTGCGGCGGCGATGTCGGCCGGGCTGGTCGGACTGGACGGCACCGCGTTGTGGCTGCCGTTCACGACGCCGGGTGGCGAACGTGCCGAGGTCCGTGGCCGGGCCCTGGCGTGGCTGGTTCTGGTCACCCCGATCGGGGTGCTGCTCACCGTCGCCGGCGTCGTCCTCGCGCCCGATGTCGACGCGCTGGTCGCGCTCGCCACCCTGCCGGCCCTGCTCGGCGCGGGCGCATCGGTACCGGTGTGGGTGTCGCTGCTGCGGGTGCGCCCGGCAGCCGACCCACGGCATCCCACCTCGGCCGACAACCCGACCGACATCGTCAGCGTGCTGGTCGCCACCGGGGCTGGGCTGCTCACCGCGGCGCCGGTACTCGCGCTGGCGGTCTGGGGCCCGCCGTGGGTGGCACCGCTGATGCCAGCGGTCGGGCTGCTGTGCGGTGCGGCGGTCTGCTGGGGCGGCGTCTGGCTGGCCGACGAACGCCTCGCCCGGCGCGGGACCGAGGTGCTCGCCGCGGCCGGCCAACGGAGCCGGCCCCCGGAAACGGTGATTCCGCTGAAGTGGGATGCGCAGTGGTACCGGGAGAACCGGGCGACGGCGTGGGCGCTGGCGCTGTTGACGGTGGGGTGGATCCCGGTGGTCCCGCAGGGGGTGATGGTGCTGGCCTTCGGGATCGACGGTGGCTGGATCGTGGCCAGTCACCTGGACGGGGGCGCGCGAACCGCGGTGGGGCTGGCAATGGTCGCGCTGGGCGGTGCGATGCTGCTCGCCGGTCTGGTGTTGTGGGGTCGCCGACCACAGCCGGGCAGCTCTCCCCACGCCCGGCCCGCCTCCGGGGAACCGGGCTAGGCAGCGTCTCTCGGATCATGGTTCGGTCCAGAGCAGGATGCCGGCGAGGGTGAGTGCGGCCTGGTGGTGCACGGCCGGTTTGTTCGTGCACATGGCCAGGCCGCGCCATTGTTTGAGCCGGTTGATGCAGCGTTCGGCGACGTTGCGTTGCCGGTGACCAATGCAGCCGAAAGGGACCTGACCTCGTACGTCTGCCGCCTCGCCCCGGGCACGGTGAGCCGGCCGGAGCTGGGGCTGCGGCTGGCCGGCACGGAGTGATAGCTTCCGAAACCACTTGCAATTTGCAATTGGTTCTGGAGGAACGATGAAGCTTCTTCTCACGTCGGCGGGCGTCAAGAACGCGAGCATCCACGAGGCGCTTCTCGGCCTGTTGGGCAAACCGATCGCCGAGGCCACCGCCCTCTGCATCCCCACCGGCATGTACGGGTCCCCCTGGGTCAAGCCGGCGGGCGTGTGGGAGTTCGTCGCCGGCAGGTCCGGGCAGCCGATGACCGAGCTGGGCTGGAAGTCGATGGGCGTGCTCGAGCTGACCGCGCTGCCAAGCATCGACCGCGACCACTGGGTGTCCTGGGTCGAGCAGGCCGACGCGCTGCTGGCCAGCGGCGGCGACGCCCTCTTCATGGCCCATTGGATGCGCGAGTCCGGCCTGGCCGCCATGCTGCCCTCGCTGCGCGACAAGGTGTGGGTCAGCTTCAGCGGCGGCAGCATGGCGATGGCCCCCCGCGTCGGCGACGACTTCATCGGCTGGAAGCCGCCGTCCGGCGCCGACGAGGCCCTGGGCGTCGTCGGCTTCTCGATATTCCCGCACGTCGACCACCCCGACCTGTCGGAGAACACCATGGCCGCGGCCGAACGCTGGGCCGCCGCCCTGCCCAACCCGGCCTACGCCATCGACGACGACACCGCCATCCGAGTCGTCGACGGCGCCGTCGACGTCATCACCGAGGGCCACTGGAAGCTGTTCGCCCCCACCGTCCCGGCCGACGGCCTCCCGGTGCTGGAGCTCGCCGCCCCCGGCCCCCTGCGCGACTCCGGCGTCGCCGCCATCCTCGACGGCACCAAGACGGCGATGACCGGCCTGCCCGCCCTCCACGAGTCCCTGCCCGCGGCCGGCGACCGCTTCTGCGTGGTCAACTCGAACGGCGATCCCGCCGCCGTCATCGAGATGACCCGCGTCGCCACCGAGCCGATCGGCTCTGTCACCGACGCCTACGCCCAGGCCGAGGGCCGCGGCTACCCCGACGCCACGGCCTGGCGAGCCGCCCACGAGGAGTTCTTCCGCAGCGACGTCGTCACCGGCTTCCTCGGCCACACCCCCGACCTCACCGACGACACCCCCGTCCTCACCCAGCGCTTCATCCTGGTCGGACGCGCCTAGGTTCGGTCATCAGCACGCCGTGTCCCCGACCACCAAGATCCGCGAGACAGAACCTAGGTCGGGGCCCACCCTCCCGGCGTGCCCCGGCCACCACCGGCCGTCCTGGATCCGCCGGCCCGACGGGAGGCGGAACCACCCGGAGACCGGTGCCGTGCCCCCGGCTACCCGACGGCCGCCCCGGCAGCCGCCCGCACCGCCGCCTCGGCGGCCTCGGCGAGCCGCCGCCGGCTCACCAACCTGCCGGGTCGCGACCGGGTGCCGCCGGACCGGCCGGCGAAGGCGGCCGGGTCGGAGGAGGTGGCCAGGTCGGAGGAGGTGGCCAGGTCGGAGGAGGTGGCCAGGTCGGCGGTGACGGTCACGGTCACCACCAGGTCCCGGAGCGCCAGCACCCGGCGTACCGAGTCGAGCAGGCTCTCGTCGGCCAGGAAGGCGGGCGCGGCGGTGGCACCGACGGACCCGGCCCGGTAGCTCAGCCGTACCGGCACCACCGGTACCCGCGCGTCGACCGCCGCCTGGAACATCGCCGGCCGGAACCGCCCAGACCAGCCGCACCCGGCGTCCGCCCGGGGCGCCCCGCACCAGGTCGTACCCTCCGGGAAGACCGCCACCACCGCGCCCGAGCGCAACGCCCCGGCGACCTGGGCCACCGTTTCCGGCAGGGCCCGGGGTCGGGTCCGGTCCACAAAGAGGGTGCCACCCCGGGCCGCGAGCGACCCGATCAACGGCCACCGCCGTACCTCGTGCTTGGCCAGCATCCGGGCTGGCGACACCGCGAGCACCGCGGGAATGTCCAGCCACGAGACGTGGTTCGCCACCAGCAGCGCCCGGTTCCGGGGCGGCTCGCCCCGGACCACGAGGGTCACCCCGACGGCCGCCAGCACCAACCGGGCCCAGCGCCGTCCGGCGGTCTGCCGCCCGGCCCGGGACAGCAGCGGCAGTACGGCCACCAACGCCGCACCGAGCAGGAGCACCCCCGACAGTGCGAGCACCCGGCCGATCTGCCGTGCCCTGCGGACCCGTGGTGTCCGAGCCGGGTCGGGCAGGCAGTCCGGCCCACAGGGCGACTCCGGTCGCCAGAGCGACCCATGGCCGCCCGGCGCCGCCACCTGCCGGGTCGAACCGGGAGACGGCGCCGCCGACCCCGCCGACCGGAGCGGCCCGGGCGGCGGGGTGGGACGGGCCCGATGGACGACCGTCACCGGTCCGGGCCGAGGAAGTGCCGGCGGTACCGGTCGGGCATCCGGTCGAACGAGAGCAGGACGTACAGGTCGGCGACGTCGAAGTCGGGGTCGTACGCGGGTTCCCCGCAGACCCAGGCGCCGAGCCGCAGGTAGCCGCGGAGCAGCGGCGGCATCTGCGCCCGGCCCCGGATCGCGACGCCCCCGCTCCCGCCCTCGCCGGAGGTTGCCAGCGCCGCCACCGCGTCCGGCTCGGCCAGCCAGGGACGGTGCGGCCGCAGCCGTAGCGGCGGCGGGGACAGGTGCCGCCGGGACACCTCCGCCCAGACCCCGGCCGCCATCACGCCGCCGTCCTCGAGCGGCACCGAGGCACAGCCGCCGAGCCAGCGCAGGCCACGCAGGTGCAGGTAGCGGGCGATACCCGCCCACATCAGGTTGATCACGGCACCGGACCGGTGCTCCGGAGCGACGCAGGAGCGACCGATCTCCACCAGGTCGTCCCGGAGCGGGGCGAGTGGCGAGAGGTCGAACTCCCCCTCGGCGTAGCGTCGGCCGGCCGCGGCCGCCCGGTCCGGCGGCAGCATCCGGTACGTCCCGACGACCGCCCCGCTGCGGTCCTCCGAGACGATCAGGTGGTCGCAGTACGGGTCCAGGTCGTCGATGTCCAGTCCGGGTGTCGGGGAGCAGAGCCGGGCCCCGAACTCGTTGACGAAGACGTCGTGGCGGAGTTTCTGCGCGGCGGCGACCTGGGCCGCACCTTCGGCGATCGACAGGGTGTATCCGCTGGTCGCGGTCTCCGGCCCAGCGGTGAGCAGAACGGCCATGGTGTCTGTCTAGGCGCCGGTACTGCCGTTGACGTGTCGGCCGCCGGTTGGCCGTGTGTCGATACGGTGAACGCTGCGGTCAGGGGGGCGCCCCCGGCTGCCGGGTGGGTCTGCCCACGGGCCGGGGCGGGAACCGGTGCCGGGGTCGGCCGGCCGGAGGGACCGTGGGGACGAGGTCGTCTGGTACCGGAGGAGGACGGACTCGTGCCCGGGGATGAGGCGGAGGTGCGGGATCATTCCGGTTGACCGTGCGTACCGCACCGTAAAGGCTGGGCCGGCGCGCGGCCGGCACACGGCGGCGTCGAACGAGGGGAGACAAATGTCCGACGGGCGACCAGGCCCCGCGGCTGGCAGCGGCCAGATCGTGGTCTCCGGACTCAGCAAGGTGTACCGCAACGTCCGGGCGGTCGACAATCTGTCGTTCACCATCGAACCGGGCCGGGTCACCGGCTTCCTGGGACCGAACGGCGCGGGCAAGACGACCACCCTGCGGATGCTGCTCAACCTGGTCACGCCGACCGCGGGGACGGCGACGATCGGCGGGCTGCGGTACGCGGACCTGACCGATCCGGTACGGCACGTGGGTGCGGTGCTGGAGGCGTCGAGCGCGCACAAGGGCCGGACCGGCATCAACCATCTCCGGGTGATCTGCGCGGCGGCCGGCCTGCCGAAGCGGCGCGCCGACGAGGCACTCGAAATGGTCGGGCTGACCCCGGCGGCGCGGCGGAAGTTCAAGGGCTACTCGCTCGGCATGCGGCAGCGGCTCGGCATCGCCGCCGCGATGCTGGGTGATCCGCAGGTACTGATCCTCGACGAGCCGGCCAACGGGCTCGACCCGGAGGGGATCCGCTGGATGCGCGGTTTCCTGCGCAACCTCGCCGTGCAGGGGCGTACGGTGCTGGTCTCCAGCCACCTGCTCTCCGAGATGCAGCTGCTCGCCGACGACGTCGTGATCATCGCGGCCGGCCGGTTGGTCCGGCAGGGCACGGTGGAGACCGTGGTCGGCTCGATGGCGGGCAGTGCCCGGATCCGGGTACGCACCCCGCAGGCCGACGAACTCGTCACCGCGCTCAGTGCGCAGAACGCCGAGGTGGAGCGGGCCGGGGACGGGACGCTGCTGGTCAGCGGTGTGGACGCGCCGATCGTCGGCCGCGCCGCCCTGGCCGCGAGCGTCGAACTGCACGAGCTGACCACCGAGCGCCCCGACCTGGAGGGCGTCTTCCTGGAACTCACGTCCGGAAAGGCGGCCATCCGATGAGGCTGATCCGCGCCGAACTACTCAAGATCCGCAGCACCAACACCTGGTGGGTCTTCGCCCTGATCAGCCTGCCGCTCTGGGGCATCACGCTCTTCTTCAACTACTTCCAGTCGCAGTTCCTGGTGGACCCGGCGAGTGTCGGCGCGCCGGAACCCACCGGGGAGCAGGCCGCCCAGCTCGAAGTGCTGGCGGATCCGCTCAACATCGCGGCCAACCTCTACACCAACGGTCAGCTGCTCGGCCTGCTGATCGTCCTGCTGCTCGGCGTCGTCGTGGTGACCAGCGAGTTCGCCCACCAGACCGCCACCACCACGTTCCTGACGACGCCGCACCGGACGGCCGTGGTGCTCGGCAAGCTGGTCGCGGCGGCGGTGCTCGGCGTGCTCTTCTGGCTCGTCACCACCGTGCTCAACCTGATCGTCACCCCGCTGATTCTCAACGGCTTCGACCTCGGCAACCAGCTCGACCAGTCGGCGGTGTGGCAGGCCATCCTGCTCAACGGGCTGGCGTACCTGCTGTGGGCGATCTTCGGGGTCGGCTTCGGGGTCCTGATCCGCAGCCAGATCGGCGCCACGGTCACCGGGATCCTGCTCTACCTGGCCGGCTACATCGGTGCGGGGATCTTCCTGGCCCAGCTGTCCCAGCGGTTCGGCGACTGGATCAACAACCTGCAACTCCTCGTCCCGTCGCTGGCCTCGCAGTTGATGGCGACCGGCACGGACCTGCCGGGCAGTCCGCCGCGCTGGGCCGGCGCCGCGGTCATGATCGGGTACGCGGTGGTGACCGGCGTGGTCGGCACCCTGATCGTGCGGCGGCGGGACATCTCCTGAACCCGCGCGTCCCCGGGCGGTCGGCCACCCGTGCCGACCGTCCGGGGCGACGGTCGGGAAGCCGTCGCACCGCTGGCAGGGACGGCTCCGACAAGCCCACACGCAGGGTGTTCAGCCGGCTTCCGAGCGCAGGGTGGCGGAGAACTCTCAAAACCTGTGAAACGCGACACGGGCCCGATGCGACAATGCTGACGGTTAACGCACGGCGTAGCCTTGGACCCGTCTTTCGACTCAGCCCCCCGGACGGGTGGCAGAAACCGCGTGACACACAACCCGCGTGAAAGAGGCGATTACCGGCCGTGTCGACCCAGCAGACTTCGCAGGAAAATCCATTGGCGGGTTTCGGCCCCAATGAGTGGATCGTCGAGGAGATGTATCAGCGCTACCTCGCCGACCCCACCAGCGTCGACGCGGCCTGGCACGATTTCTTCGCCGACTACCGCCCGACGGGGCAGGACGGCGGCGCCGCAGCCACGACCGGGACCCAGGGTAGCCAGACCGCCACCACCGACCGGCCGGCGGAGACCGCGCCCGCCGCCCCGGCCGCGACCCCGCCAGCCGACACTCCGGCGAAGCCCGCCGCGACTGCGGCGAAGCCGGCTGCCGCCCCGGCGAAACCCGCCGCGGCCCCGGCCAAGGCCGCCGCCGCGAAGCCCGAGACCCCGTCGACGCCGAAGGCCGCACCGGCCCGGGCCGCCACGGACGGCGGGCCGCAGACCGTACCGCTGCGCGGGGTGGCCGCCCGGATCGTCCAGAACATGGACGCCTCGCTCTCGGTGCCGACCGCGACGAGCGTGCGGGCCATCCCGGCCAAGCTGCTGGTCGACAACCGGATCGTGATCAACAACCACCTGGCCCGGGGTCGGGGTGGCAAGGTCAGCTTCACCCACCTGATCGGCTGGGCCCTGGTCCGGGCACTAGCTGAGCACCCGGAGATGAACAACTCGTTCACCGAGGTCGACGGCAAGCCGGCGGTGCTCCGGCCGGAGCACGTCAACCTCGGCATCGCGATCGACCTGGCCCGGCCGGACGGTAGCCGGACACTGGTGGTGCCGTCGATCAAGGCCTGCGAGCAGATGGACTTCCGGCAGTTCTGGCAGGCGTACGAGGACATCGTCCGGCGGGCCCGGCGCAACGAGCTGACCATGGAGGACTACGGCGGGACGACGATCTCGCTGACCAACCCGGGCGGTATCGGCACGGTCCACTCGCAGCCCCGGCTCATGGTCGGGCAGGGCGCGATCATCGGTGTGGGCGCGATGGAGTACCCGGCGCCGTACCAGGGCATGTCCGAGGAGACCCTCGCCGACCTGGCGGTCAGCAAGATCATCACGCTGACCAGCACGTACGACCACCGGATCATCCAGGGCGCGCAGTCCGGCGAGTTCCTCAAGATCGTGCACGAACTGGTCCTCGGCGAGCGCGGCTTCTACGACGAGATCTTCACCTCGCTGCGCATCCCGTACGAGCCGGTCCGCTGGGTCCGGGACGTGGCGGTCGGTTCCGAGGGGCAGATCGACAAGAACGCCCGGGTGCTGGAGATCATCCACGCCTACCGGGTGCGCGGGCACCTGATGGCCGACACCGACCCGCTCGAGTTCAAGATCCGGAAGCACCCGGACCTCGACGTGTTGCAGCACGGCCTCACCCTGTGGGACCTGGACCGGAGCTTCCCGGTCGGCGGCTTCGCCGGCAAGCAGAAGATGAAGCTGCGTGAGGTCCTCGGTGTGCTGCGGGACTCGTACTGCCGTCGGGTCGGCGTCGAGTACATGCACATCCAGGACCCGGAGGAGCGCCACTGGCTCCAGGAGCGGGTCGAGCGCAAGTACGAGAAGCCGGCGCGCGACGAGCAGAAGCACATCCTCAACCGGCTCAACGCCGCCGAGGCGTTCGAGACCTTCCTGCAGACCAAGTACGTCGGCCAGAAGCGCTTCTCGCTGGAGGGTGGCGAGTCGCTGATCCCGCTGCTCGGCGAGATCCTGGAGGCCTCGGCCGAGAACAGCCTCGACGAGGTGGTCATCGGCATGGCCCACCGGGGCCGGCTGAACGTGCTGGCCAACATCGTCGGCAAGCCGTACGAGAAGATCTTCTCCGAGTTCGAGGGGCACCTGGACCCGCGTTCCACCCAGGGCTCCGGTGACGTGAAGTACCACCTCGGCCAGGCCGGCAAGTTCACCACCCCGGACGGCGAGCACTCGACCAAGGTCTCGGTCACCGCGAACCCCTCCCACCTGGAGGCGGTCGACCCGGTACTGGAGGGCATCGTCCGGGCCAAGCAGGACCGGATCGACCTCAAGCTCGAGGGCTACACGGTGCTGCCGGTGGCGGTGCACGGCGACGCGGCGTTCGCCGGCCAGGGTGTGGTCGCCGAGACGCTCAACCTCTCCCAGCTGCGCGGCTACCGTACCGGCGGCACCGTGCACGTGGTGGTCAACAACCAGGTCGGTTTCACCACCGCGCCGGAGTACTCCCGGTCCAGCCTCTACAGCAGTGACGTGGCCCGGATGATCCAGGCGCCGATCTTCCACGTCAACGGCGACGACCCCGAGGCCGTGGTCCGGGTCGCCCGGCTCGCCTTCGAGTACCGGCAGACGTTCAACAAGGACGTCGTGATCGACATGGTCTGCTACCGGCGGCGCGGGCACAACGAGGGTGACGACCCGGCGATGTCCAACCCGCTGATGTACAAGATCATCGACTCGAAGCGCTCGGTCCGGAAGCTCTACACCGAGGAGCTGATCGGTCGGGGCGACATCACCCTCGAGGACGCCGAGGAACTGCTCCGCGACTTCCAGGCGCAGCTGGAGCGGGTCTTCAAGGCCACCCGCGACGCGGCCTCGTCGGCCCGGCCCGCCGCCCGGCCGCGCCGGCAACCGGAACCGGAGCCGGTGGTCGAGACCGCGACGACCGCCGAGGTGCTCCAGGCGATCGGCACCGCACACGTCGCGATGCCGGACGGCTTCACCCCGCACAAGCGGATCCAGCAACTGCTGGACCGGCGGGCCAAGATGGCCGAGTCGGGCAACATCGACTGGGGCTTCGGCGAGATCATCGCCTTCGGCGCACTGCTGCACGACGGGGTGACCGTCCGGCTCGCCGGGCAGGACTCCCGCCGGGGCACCTTCGTCCAGCGGCACGCCGTCGTGGTCGACTCCCGGACCGGCGCCGAGCACAACCCGCTCTCCGCGCTGACCAACGACCGGTCCCGGTTCTTCGTGCACGACTCGCTGCTCAGCGAGTACGCCGCGATGGGCTTCGAGTACGGCTACTCGGTGGAGAACCCCGAGGCGCTGGTGCTCTGGGAGGCGCAGTTCGGTGACTTCGTCAACGGCGCGCAGACCGTGGTGGACGAGTTCATCTCCTCCGGCGAGGTGAAGTGGGCACAGCAGTCGTCGCTGACGCTGCTGCTGCCGCACGGGCACGAGGGCCAGGGGCCGGACCACACCTCCGGCCGGCCGGAGCGGTTCCTCCAGCTCTGCGCCGAGGACAACATGCGGGTCGCCATCCCGACCACCCCGGCCAACCACTTCCACCTGCTGCGCCGCCAGGCGCTGTCGCCGAAGCGCAAGCCGCTTGTGGTCTTCACCCCGAAGTCGCTGCTGCGGCACAAGCTCTGCGTCTCCGACGTCACGGACTTCACCACCGGCACCTTCCAGCCGGTGCTCGCCGACGGCGCCGGTACGACCGGAGTCACCGCCCCGGCGCCGGAGGCGGTGAAGCGGGTGCTGCTCTGCTCCGGCAAGGTCTACTACGACCTGGCGCAGGCCCGGGCCGAGCGCGGCATCACCGACACCGCGATCCTCCGGGTCGAGCAGCTCTACCCGCTGCCGGTCGAGGAACTCCGGGCCGCCCTGGCCCAGTACCCGAACGCCGAGGACTTCGCCTGGGTCCAGGAGGAGCCGGCCAACCAGGGTGCCTGGTCGTTCGTCGCGCTCAACCTGCTGGAGCACCTGGAGGGCGTACGGCTGCGCCGGATCTCCCGCCCGGCGGCGGCGGCTCCGGCGGTCGGCTCGGCCAAGATGCACGACGTCGAGCAGACCGCGCTGATCGAGGCCGCCCTGCCCCGACCCTGACCAGTGGACCGGGTGGCCGGGACCGTCAGCCGACGGTCCCGGCCACCGGGCCGGTCAGCCCGGGACAGGCTGCACTATCCGAAAGAGGACGTCGTGTACTTCACCGACCGAGGCATCGAGGAGCTGGTCGAGCGTCGGGGCACCGAGACGGTGACCCTGGAATGGCTCGGCGCCCGGCTGAGCGACTTCGTCGACCTCAACCCCGAGTTCGAGACGCCGATCGAGCGGTTCGCCACCTGGCTGGCCCGGCTCGACGACGAGGACGACCTGTAGCTGGTCGAGTCGACCTGTAGCTGGTCGACGACCAGGAACCGCGCTGTACCGCGACGGCTGTCCCGCCCCGGGACAGCCGTCGCGGTGTCGATCCGACCTGCGGGCGGGTCAGCCCAGCGCGAGCCAGCCGATCAGCACGATCAGCACGGCGACGACCACCGCGATGCCGATGATCAACGGCAGGCGGGACGGCGGTGCGGCGGCCGGCGGCTCGGTGGAGTGGGCGAAGGCCCGGAACGCCTCCGTGTTGCCGCTGGGGTCAGGATGTGGATCAGCCATGCCGAGCACGATAGCGAACCCGGACCAGCACGAACGTCCCCCACCTGAGCGACCGGACGGCATCGGGTCACCGGGACAACCCGAACCGACGGCGTACGGCGGGACAAACCGTCCGGCCGGCCGGCCGGCGCGGCCGGAAAGCTGACCTCGTACGGCGTACCGCCGTCTACCGTCGGTGCTGTGCGCGTCCACCCCTTGGTCGCCGGGCTGACCGCCCTGCTGCTGCCGATCGCGCTCACCGTCGGCGGGTGGGCGGTCGCCGCGTCAGCCCCGACGGCGCTGCCCGGGGCGGCGCCGGATCGAACGTACGCGGTCGGCGTGCGTACGCTCGATCTCGGTCGCGGCACCGCCCGCCCGCTTCCGGTCACCGTCTGGTACCCGGCCCGGTCGGCGGCACCGGCCGGAACCGGTACCCCGACCCTGGTGCCGGACGCCCAGATGGCACCCGGCCGGTTTCCGGTGGTGCTCTTCAGTCACGGCCTGCACAGCCTGCCGGAGATGCACGCCCCGTTGACCACCCGCTGGGCGGCGGCCGGTTTTGTCGTCGCCGCGCCCGCCTACCCGCACACCCGGGCGCGTACGCCCCGGTTCGACCGAGCCGACATCCGCCGGCAGCCGGCGGACGCCTGGCGGGCCCTCGACGAACTCGGCCTGCTCAACCAGCGGACGGGCGACCGGTTCGCCGGGCACCTGGCGCTGACCCGGATCGGCGCGGCAGGACACTCCGCCGGCGGCTACACCACCTCCGGTCTCTTCGCCCCCGGACACTCGGAGTGGCTACGTGGTGGCATCGTGCTCGCCGGGGGTGGCATGCCCGGGGCCAGCTACGGCGGACCGTCGGCACCGCTGCTCTTCCTGCACGGCGACGCGGACCGGGTGGTGCCGCTGAGCCGGGGCCGCGAGGCCTACCAGCGGGTGCCCTGGCCGAAGGCGTTCGTCACCCTGCCCGGCCGGGGGCATGGTGACTTCCTCACCCCCGGTCGTCCCGACTTCGACCGGACCGTCCTGCTGACCACGAACTTCCTGCGCTGGACCCTGTACGGCGATCCGGACGCCCTGGCCACCCTCCGCACCGCCGTGCGGGAGGGCCCCTTCCTGTCGCCGGACGGCACCGGGTGGTCAGGCGGGGCCTCGTCCTGACCGACGCCGGTCCGCCCAGCCAGCGGCGGCCGGGCAGAATCGGTGGCATGCGTCGACGTTCCGCCCGGTCGGTCCTGGCCGGTTCCGCGCTCAGCCTGACGCTGGTGCTGGCCGTACCCGCCTGCTCAATCGGCCCGGACCGGTCGACGGCCCCCCGGCCGACCGCGACCGGTACGGCGTCAAACAGCCCCTCCCCCGCCGACAGCGGTACGTCGACCGCTCCGGCCGGCGTCGCGCCGTCCCGCCGTTCCGCGGTCGGGGTACGCGAGTTGACGTTCAACCGGGGCGGGGACCGGCCGCTTCCGGTCACCGTCTGGTATCCGGCCCCGGGCCCGGTCGACGGGACGCCGACGTCGGCGCTGCCGGTGGCGGAGGGACGTTTTCCCGTCGTCCTGTTCAGTCACGGCCTGACCGGCCGCCCGGCGGACTACCGGGCACTGCTCGTCCGGTGGGCGGCCGCGGGTTTTGTGGTGGCGGCACCGGCCTATCCGCACACCAGTCGGGGAGCCAGCGGCGGAATCCAGGTACTCGACGTGGTCAACCAGCCGGCCGACGCGTCGTACGTGCTGACCCGGCTGCTGGCGCTGGCCGACCGGGCCGGTGATCCGTTCCGTGGTCACCTGGATCCGGACCGGGTGGCCGCGGCCGGCCACTCGGCGGGCGGGGTGACCACCATCGGGCTCTTCACCGCCGGCCGGGATCCACGGCTCGACGCCGGCATCGTGCTCGCCGGTACCGCGCTCGGCGTCGGTACGGCGTTCGCCGGCGCCGCCGCACCCCAGCTCTTCGTGCACGGTGTCCGGGACGAGGTGGTGTCGTACCGCGCCGGTCGGGCGGCGTACGACCGGGTGCCCTGGCCCAAGGCGATGCTGACCCTGCCCGACGGTGACCACGGTCGGGCGCTGCTCGGCCGTGACCAGCGGGCGTTGTCGGTGGTCGCCGGCACCACCGTCGAGTTCCTGCGCTGGACGCTCTACGGCGACCAGCGGGCCAAGCGCCGGCTGCCGGAGCAGGCGGTCCAGGGTGGACTCGCCACCCTGGACGACAATCTGTGACCGGCCGGTCCGGCGAGCCGAGGACACCGGCCGGAACCGACGCCGGCTGCGCGGGGGTGCGGCCGGTCCGGACCGCCCGCACCCCGCCGGGGCCGGCTATCCCACCACGGGTCGGCGGGTGTCGACGAAGAGGTTCGTCGCCCGGTCCCAGCTGATGCCACGCTGGGTCGGCCGGGCGATCACGCCGTACCGGTAGTTGCGGCCGAAGACGTTCGCGCGCAACCGGATGTTGACGGCGTTCAGGTCGGTACGTACGCCGATCGAGTAGTTTCCGCCGTTGCAGTAGTTCCCCTCGAAGACGAGGTTCTCCACGACCGGCCCGGTGGTCGAGCCGATCATCAGGCAGGCGTTGAACGGGTCCCTGGTCACCGGGTTGTATGCCTCCAGCGAGTTGCCCCGGACCACGATGTTTGACGCGCCGGTGGTCTGCAGCGTGTCGTTGTGCGAACCCGGCTGCCGCTTCAGGTGGTGGATCCAGGAGTCCTCGACGACCACGTTGCTGCCCAGCCGGGGACCGTCGATGACGTTGCTGATGTCGACCCGGCGGAGCGTGTACTCGCCACAGCAGACCGCCGCCGAGTTCCGGCCCATGCCGTCGATCTCGACGTCCTCGACCAGGAGGTTGTCCGCCCCGTCGGTACGGATCGAGTAGTTGCTGTCACAGGTGATCCGGGACTTCCGGATGACCACGTTCCGCGCGGTGACCGTGACGCAGCCCGTGATGTCGAGACCGCTGACCACGGCACCGTCCTCGGCCAGTTTCAGCGAACCGGAGGCCTTCAGTTTGGTGCCGGCGGGTACGCCGGTGTTGTCCGGACCCGGGAACGACGTGGGGATGGCGAGGTTCGGGGCGGTGGTCTTGGTCGCCTCGCCCCCCGGCTTGGCTCCGCTGGACGGCGTGCCGTCCGGGGTGGCGTCCGGCGTCGGGCTCGGCTCGGCCCCGGTCGGTTCCTCGTGTTCGGCGGGAAGGTCGCCGGCCGCCACCGGTTCGCCGTTCCAGGTCGAGTCGATAATGGTCGCCGGCGCGTCGGGCGAGTGCATGAAGCCGAACCTGCAGCCGGTGACCCGCACTTTCCGGGCCGTGTAGTTTCCGAATACGAGACCGTTGGTCTGCGGCTCGGTGCATTGAATACTGGTGTTCTCGATCAGCGCCCCGCTGACACCCTCGAAGATCCGTATCGTGTGCGCTCCGCCGTACCTGACGGTGGTATTCCTGATCGTGACGTCGTCGGCCTTGATATGCACGTACCCGTTGATCTTCCGGCCTTCGAGGACGGTGCCGGGCTTGGTGATCGTCACCGACTCGTCACCACTGCTCGCGACCGCGACGCCGAGCCCGGCGAGGACGATCCCCAACGTTGCCGAGCCCACCACCAGGGAGCGGGGGGTACGCCAGGAACGTCTGCGCTTTCCCCGTATTGATCGTGATTGGCGCCGCTTATTCTGGTCTGACAGTGAGAAATTCTTCAAGATCCCGACTCCTTCGCCGTACACATCGTCCGCGATCAGCGGGGCGGAACGGGACGACTGTACCCGCCGGACCCAAGGGGTCGGAGGCGCGAAAGAATGGGGACAAACCCAACCTTTAGTTTTCTTGAAGTCCGCCTTTAGCCCGACTTACCGGCGCTTTTTCGACGGCTTTTCCTGCCCGGGTGTCCGTTTCGATTGCTGGCAAAACGTCCGGATTTTCAAATGCCGCCGCCGCGCGTGTTCCGCTCGCCGCCGCCGGTGGAGTCCGGGCGGCGGGGCGATCGTCAACTCGTGTGGTCCAGGACGACCTTGCCGAAGACCTCGCCGGAGTACAGCCGGGCGAAAGCCCCGGTGACCTCGGAGAAGCCGTGCACCGAGTCGACAACCGGCCGGACCTCGCGCGTCACGCAGAGGTCGAGCAGCTCGGCGAGTTCCGTCGCGGTGCCCATGGTCGTACCGAGGATCTCCAACTGCATGGCGAAGACCCGACGCAGGTTCACCGTCGGCTCGTGGCCGGCGGTCGCGCCGCTGACCACGATCCGGGCCCCGGGCGCGGCCGACTTCAACGAATGGTCGAAGGTCGCCGCGCCGACCGTCTCGATCACCACGTCGACCCGTTCCGGCAGCCGCGCGCCGGGCGCCACGGCGGTGGCGCCCAGCGCGGCGATCCGCTCCCGCTTACCCGGGTCGCGACTGGTCGCGTACACCCGTTTGCCGAGCGCGACGGCGAGCACGACCGCCGCGGTCGCCACCCCGCCGCCAGCGCCCTGGACCAGCACCGACTCACCCTCGGCCACCCGGCCCCGGGTGGTGAGCATCCGGTAGGCGGTCAGCCAGGCCGTCGGCAGGCAGGCCGCCTCGACAAAGGACATCCCGGCCGGCTTCGGCACCAGGTTGGCCCGGGGCACCGCGACCCGCTCGGCCAGGGTGCCGGGATGGTGCTCGGAGAGCAGCGACAGCCCGCGCGGATCGGCCGGGTCGGGGACGACCGGGAAGACGACCACCTCGTTGCCGTCCGGGTCGACCCCGGCCGCGTCGCAGCCGAGGATCATCGGCAGCCGGTCCGCGGCCAGCCCGACCCCACGCAGCGACCACAGGTCGTGGTGGTTCAGCGAGCTGGTCCGGACCTCCACCGTCACCCAGTCCAGGTCCGGACGCGTCGGTTCCGGTCGCTCGCCGACCGTCAGCGCGGCGAGCGGATCGTCGGCGTCGAACCTGGAGGCGTACGCGGCACGCATGATCGACACGTTACACGCGTACGCCACCGATCTCCTCGGACGAACCGGTCAGGACCGGGCGACGCCGTCCCGGCGGGCCGCCTCGGCGACCGCCTCGGCCACCGCCGGCGCCACCCTCGGGTCGAGCGGCGACGGCATGATGGCGTCGGCCCGCAACTGCCCGGCGGCGACCGCGGCCGTACCGTCCCACTCCCCCTCGACCGCGACCGCGGCGATCGCGTCGGCCGCGGCGACCTTCATGCCCTCGGTGATCCGGGTCGCCCGGGCCGCGAGCGCACCCCGGAAGATGCCGGGGAAGGCGAGCACGTTGTTGATCTGGTTGGGATAGTCGCTGCGACCGGTGGCGACCACGGCGGCGTACCGGGCGGCCACCTCCGGGTGCACCTCGGGGGTCGGGTTCGCCAGCGCGAAGATCGCCCCACCCGGCGCCATCCCGGCCAGCGCCTCCTCCGGGATCTGTCCACCCGAGACCCCGATCAGCACGTCGGCGTCGCGCAACGCCTCGACCATGCCGCCGGACCGGCCGGCCGCGTTGGTCAGCGCGGCGAGTTCGGCCTTGGTCGCGGTCAGGTCGGTCCGGTCCCGGTGCAGGATGCCGCGCGAGTCGCAGACCACCACCTGGGCCGGGTTCACCCCACCGGCCACCAGCATCTTCGTCACCGCGACCCCGGCGGCGCCGGCTCCGCTGACCACCACCCGCAGGTCGCCGAGCTTGCGGTTGAGCAGCGTGGCGGCGTTGCGCAACGCGGCGAGCACCACCACGGCCGTGCCGTGCTGGTCGTCGTGGAAAACCGGGATCGGCAGCGCCTCGTCGAGCCGACGCTCGATCTCGAAGCACCGGGGCGCGCTGATGTCCTCCAGGTTGATCCCGCCGAACGACGGCGCCAGCGCGGTCACCACCGAGACGATCTCGTCGACGTCCTGGGTGTCCAGACAGACCGGCACCGCGTCCACGCCGCCGAACTGCTTGAACAGCACCGCCTTGCCCTCCATCACCGGCATCGCGGCGCGCGGCCCGATGTTGCCGAGCCCGAGTACGGCCGAGCCGTCGGTGACCACCGCGACGGTGTGCGGGACCCAGGTGTACTCGTCGACCAGGGCAGGGTCGGCGGCGATCGCCTCACAGACCCGGGCGACCCCCGGGGTGTACGCGAGGGACAGGTCCTCCCGGGTGGTCAACGGGACGGTCGAGGCGACCGCCAGCTTGCCGCCACGGTGCAGGGCGAAGGCCGGGTCGGTGGGATCCACGACAGGAGATGACGGGTCCACGGCAGGGGATGACATGGTGACTCCAGGATCGTCGAGCAGATGAAGCGGCCGGTTGGACGCGAGATCGGCGATCGCCGGCAGCGGTGCGGGGGTCACCCGGTTATGAGATACAGAGCATAGTGGCGGGTCGGGCCTCCGGTGCCGTCCAGGGCCCTACCAACTGGTAACCGGTCTTCAGCGCGTCGCGACCGGAGTACCCGGCCGGCGCCGGAACCACCGCGGACGCGGCCAGTACCGCAGCACCACCCGACCCCACACGTCGGCCACCCCGTACGCCCGGGAGTCGTCGGTGACGAGGCCGTTGTCGCCGCGCAGCCACCAGCCACCGTCGACGGCGTACTCCGTCCGCTTGACCACGACCAGCCCGGGCCGGTCACGGAACTCGGCGACCACCAGGTCGCCGGGACGGACGGCCCGGCCGCCGCGCCGGACCAGCACCGCGTCGCCGTGCCGCAGGGTCGGCACCATGGACGGCCCCACCACGAGTACGGCAAAAACAGGCGCCCGGGGACGACTCCCGCCGGCGGCGATGTCGGCGGACACCGAGTTTCACCTCCGCCCCTTGGGAGACATATCGCAGGAGTAGTGTCGTCATGGATCATCACAGACTTGCTATGGAGGATCCCATGCGGCTTCCGCGCATCTTCACACCACGCATCGTCGCCAGCGCGCACTGCGATCTGCCCTGTGGCGTCTACGACCCGGCCCAGGCCCGGATCGAGGCCGAGTCGATCAAGGCGATCGACGAGAAGTACCAGGCGAACACGGACCCGGAGTTCCGTACCCGGGCGCTGATCATCAAGGAGCAGCGCTCCGAACTGGTCAAGCACCACCTCTGGGTGCTCTGGACCGACTACTTCAAGCCGCAGCACTTCGAGAAGTACCCGCAGCTGCACCAGCTGTTCAACGAGGCCACCAAGCTGGCCGGCGGTGGTGGCGGCACCAAGGCGACCACCGACGCGAGCAAGGCCGACGAGCTGCTGCAGAAGATCGACGAGATCGCCAAGATCTTCTGGGAGACCAAGCAGGCCTGAGTCCGGTCGGCGCCGGCCGGTACGCCGCCGGCGTCACCGGCGCGGTCACCGCGACGACGATCCGGCCGGTACGCCTGACGGGCGTGCCGGCCGTAGTCGCCGGACGCCCACCAGAAGCCGGTGTTCGCGACCCCTGACACCGCGCGCTCCGGGCAGCTGGCACACGCGCGGCCGGGAACGCACCGGTCCGGTAGAGTCCCGTACGGGGGATTATTTTGGTGACACCGCTGACCACCACACCGTCGACGACCGGTGACGACGTCGTCCTCCTGACCGTGCCCGCCGACGGCGGCTACCTGGGGGTGCTGCGTACCGCCACCGCCGGGCTGGCCGCCCGGCTGCACTTCGCCCTGGACGAGATCGAGGACCTGCGGATCGCCGTCGACGAGGCCTGCGCGATGCTGCTGGCCGTGGCGACCCGGGACGCCGAACTCGACTGCCGGTTCGCGGTGACCGAGGACGCGCTGACCGTCGAGGTCGCCGTGCCGACGGCTCCCGGCTCCCGGCTGCCGGCGGAGTCGTCCTTCGCCTGGAAGGTGTTGACCGCGTTGACCACCTCGGCCTCGGCGGCCGTGGTCGACGGTCGGGCGACGATCACCCTGCTCACCCGGCGCTCCGGCGGGGTCTGACCACGCCTCACGTCTGTCGGGCCGGTGCCCGCTAGGCCGAAGGTCGGTTCCGTTCCACGCCGAAGCCGAGCGCCCGGTTCGTCGGCGGGCTCAGCAGCAGGCCGCAAACGAGCAGGCCGAGCGCGATGAGCGGGCCACCCAGCCAGCCCAGCCCGCCCTGCAGCATGTAGTAACCGATCGGCAGCAGCATGAGCTGCAACACCATGGCCGGGGCCCGGGCGCCGGAGCGGCGCCGGCCGAGCGCGACGGCCAGCGCCCAGAGCACGGCCGCGCCGATCGCCGCGAATCCGGTGACGAAGAGCGCGTTGACCAGGTCGGTGGCGGTCACCGTGAGTGTCTCGTACACCAGGAAGAGCGCCAGCACCGCCAGCCCGGCCGCCTCGGCGCGGAGCAGCCACACCGCCCCGAGCAGTTGGCCGGGGAGCGGTTCGGAGTCGCTTGTCACGGCCGCCACGATACTCGGCGTCGCGGGGTACAGTGCCGCCCATGCGGGCCATCCTGGTGGTCAACCCGAAGGCCACCACCACCACGGGCCGGGGCCGGGACGTGCTCGTCCGCGCGCTCCGCAGCGAGGTCGACCTCACCGTCGAGTACACCCGACGGCGTGGGCACGCGACGGCGCTCGCCCGGGAGGCTGTCCGGGACGGGGTCGACCTGGTGGTGACGCTGGGTGGCGACGGCACGGTCAACGAGGTGGTCAACGGTCTGATGACGGGGACGCCGGACGATCGCGACGCCCCGTCGCCCGCTGACCGCCGGCCGGCCCTCGCCCCGGTGCCCGGTGGTTCGACAAACGTCTTCGCCCGGGCCTTGGGTCTGCCGAGCCAGTGGCCGGAGGCGACCAGTGTGATCCTCGAGGCACTGCGGCTCGGCAGGGTACGCACCATCGGCCTCGGCCGCGCGGACGACCGGTACTTCACCTTCTGCGCCGGGTTGGGGCTGGACGCCGCGGTGATCCACCGGGTGGAGCGGGCCCGCCGCCGGGGCCGGGTCTCCACCCCCACCCTCTATCTGCGGTCGATCGCCGAGCAGTACCTCTTCGGCACGGAGCGCCGGCATCCCACGATCAGCCTGGAACGTCCGGGCGAGCCGGCCCAGGGCGACCTGGCCACCGTGATCGTCCAGAACACCGCGCCGTGGACCTATGTCGGGCGCCGCGAGGTGAACCCGAACCCCGACGCCTCGTTCGACCTCGGCCTGGACGTGCTGGCCATCCGCCGGTTGCGGGTCCCGAGCACGACCCGGATGGTGGGTCAGATGCTGGCCCGTCAGCCGGATCCGCACGGCCGGCAGGTCCTGCGGCTGCACGACCTGGACGAGTTCACCGTGGTGGCCGAGCGCCCGCAGGCGTTCCAGGTGGACGGCGACTACCTCGGCGAGCGGAACAAGGTGCGATTCACATCCGTCACGGCTGCACTAAGAGTAATCTGCTGACCCTGGGGTACAGCCACCGACAGAGCAGGCCCGAAGCGACCTACCAGGACGGTGCCGGAAATGCCAGCAATGTCGGGTGGACTGTACTATATTGATTCTCGGCTGTGGCGCACCGGGTGCCGACAAGGGCGGGAATCCGGGCAAATGGGTCGTGAGCTGTCTCACCTGTCCAGAGTTTTTCCGGGCGTTACCCTTGACATCGCGAGCGTTCGTGAAAGTATTCACAAGCGAACTTGAGTTACCGGAACATTGCGTGGACGCGCCCCGCCGGCGAGAGTCCTCCGCAGGTTCCACAAACACAAAGCCTGCTCTCGGCTGCCGTAACGATGGGCACCCCCGTCGTGATCGACACCGCAGACGCATAAAGAAAGATCCACCAAGCACTGCCGCCCACCCAGAATGAGGAGTGTTGCCGCCATGGACTGGCGCCACCATGCTGCCTGCCGCGACGAGGACCCGGAGCTGTTCTTCCCGATCGGGACGTCCGGCCCTGCCGTGCTGCAGGTCGAGCAGGCCAAGGCCGTCTGCCGGCGTTGCTCCGTGACCGACGAGTGCCTGCAGTGGGCACTCGAATCCGGTCAGGACGCCGGGGTCTGGGGCGGAATGAGCGAAGAAGAGCGGCGCGCCGTCAAGCGCCGCGGCGGCCTGCGGGTCCTGCGCGCTCACTCTGCCTGATCGACCGATCGACCGCACCGACGCAACGAACGTCCCGGGGGATCCTCTCCCCCGGGACGTTCTGCTTTTCGAATACGACGAGTGCCGAGAAGAATTCATTCCGCCGAACGCCGGCCGAACGACACCAGAAGATGATTCACCATAGGCTGCCGTCACCGTCCCGATCCCGGGAACACCATCACGGATCTGATCGCCGCACACACGCTCCGCCAATCCGGCGGGCACATCTTGGCGGCACGCACACGCTCCGTAACCCTCGGTATTTTTGATCACGCTGTGTGCCGGGACTCGTCGACCCGGGCGAGCACCAGACGGGCCAGTTCGGGCGCGTCCCCGAGCGGCGCGGCCAATCCGACCGCCCCCGCCCGCCGCGCCGACTCCATCGCCGACCCGTGGAGCCGCCCCGGCGCCAGGAAGTAGGTGGCGACCGCCACCCGGCGGGCACCGGCCGCCCGGAGCGCCGTCACGGCCTCACCGGCGGTCGGCGGCGACGCCGAGGCGTACCCGACCCGGGTCGGCACGTCCAACGTGGCACCGAGCGCCTCAGCGGCCCGCTCGACCGTACGCCGGGCGGCGGCGTCCCGAGTGCCGGCCGCGGCCAACACCACACCGTCGACCGCACCGTCCCGGCCGGCCGACCGGTCGCCGGTGACCTCCGACAGCCGACGGCGGAGCCCGGCCAGCAGCTCGGGATGCGGCCCGGCCACGGTCGGCCCGAGCACGTCGGTGACCCGGACCGGGATCCGCAGCCCGGCGTCCCGCGCCGCGGCGAGGGCGCCCGGGATGTCGACCCGGCCGTGGTAGGCCGCGGTGAGCAGCAGCGGGACCAGCACCACCGCCCGGTGACCGGCCGCCTCCAGCCCGGCCAGCACCGCCCCCGGGTGGGGCGGTCCGTGGTCGAGATAGCTGGCCCGGACCAGCAGGCCGGGCCGGGCCGCCGCGACGGCCCGGGTCAGCGCCTCGGTCACCGCGGCGGCCCGCGGATCCCGGCTGCCGTGCGCCACCAGCACGACCGGGTCCGACGCCCCGGTCACCGGTCCGGTCCGTCGGTCAGGAGTGCAGGCCGCACTCGGTCTTCTCGAACATCGCCCACCGGCCGGCGCGGGGATCCTCCCCCGCCTTCGTCCGCCGGGTGCACGGCCAGCAGCCGATCGAGGTGTAGCCCTGCCGGAACAGCTCGTTGACCGGGATGTTCCACCGGGCGACGTACGCGTCCACGTCCGCCTGGGTCCAGGCCGCGATCGGATTCACCTTCACCTTGCCGCGCCGCGGGTCGAAGCCGACCACCGGCGTGTTCGCCCGGGTCGGCGACTCGTCCCGGCGCAGCCCGGCCGCCCAGGCGTCGTAGTCGGCGAGCGCCCGCTCCAACGGCTCCACCTTGCGCAGCCCGCAGCACTCGTCCGGCGCCCGGGAGAAGAGCCGGGGACCGTACTCGCCGTCCTGCTGGCCGACGGTCTGCCGGGGTCGGATCGACCGGACGTTGACCGGCAGGGTCCGGGCCACCGTGTCGCGTACCCTCAGCGTCTCCGGGAAGTGCAGCCCGGTGTCGAGGAAGACCACGTCGACGCCGGGCGCGACCCGGGAGACCACGTGGGCGAGGACGGCGTCGGCCATCGAACTCGTCACGCAGAACCGGTCGCCGAACTCCTCCGCCGCCCACCGGGCGATCTCCTGCGCCGGCGCGCCCTCCAGCTCACGGTTGGCCTCCTCGGCCAGCGCCCGCAACTGCTCCGGGGACCGCCGGGCCGGGTCGACCGGCGCCTGCGGACCGAGCTTCACCAGGCCGAGATTGGCCGCCACCACCGGACGCATGTGGGTTCCCCTTCGTTCGCGACGGCGGCGGCGAGCAGGCCGGTGAACTTGACGGTGAAGACCCGGGCGCAGGCCCGGCACTCCCAGGCACCGTGCGACTCCGCGTGGGGCCGCAGGTCCTCCTCACCGCAGTACGGGCAATACATCGGCGCGGCTCGGGTGTCACCACTCATCGCAGTTCCTCCTCGTCGACTCGCACAACCCAGTTCGCGAAGCTCTCGTCGGCGGTACGTCCGGCCAGGTAGCGGCGGGTGAGCCGCTCGACGTACCCGGGAAGTTCCTCGGCGGTGGTCTTGAGACCGCGCAGCTTGCGGCCGAAGCCGGCGCTCTGCCCCTCGGCCATGCCGAGGCCGCCGCCCAGATGCACCTGGAAACCCTCGACCTGACGGCCGTCCGGACCGACCACCAGTTGGCCCTTGAGCCCGATGTCCGCGGTCTGGGTCCGGGCACAGGCGTTCGGGCAGCCGTTGAGGTGGATGGTCAGCCCCGCCGCGCCGAGGTCGGCGCCGGCCAGCCGCTCCTCCAGCCGGGCCACCAGCTCCTGGCCCCGGGCCTTGGTCTCGACGATGGCCAGCTTGCAGTACTCGATGCCGGTGCAGGCCATGGTGTCCCGGCGCCAGACCGACGGGTACGGCTCCAGACCGATCCGGCGCAGCGCCACCACCAGCGACTGGGTCCGCTCCGGCGGCACGTCGAGCACCAGCAGCTTCTGGTACGGGGTGAGGCGTACCCGGCCGCTGCCGTGTTCGGCCGCCGCGTCCGCCAGTTCGGCCAGCTGGGTGCCGGAGATCCGGCCCACCACCGGCGCCGCCCCCACGTAGTTGAGCCCGTCCCGCTGCCGGTGCACCCCGATGTGGTCGATCGGCTTCGCCGGCAGTTCCGGCGCCGGACCGTCCAGCAGGCTCCGGCCCAGGTATTCCTTTTCCAGCACCTCGCGGAACTTCTCCACACCCCAGTCGGCGACCAGGAACTTCAGCCGGGCCCGGTGCCGCAGCCGCCGGTAGCCGTAGTCACGGAAGATGCCGACCACCCCGGCCCAGACGTCCGGCACCTCGTCCAGCGGCACCCAGACGCCGAGCCGCTGCGCCAGCATCGGGTTGGTGCTCAGTCCGCCGCCGACCCAGAGGTCGAAGCCGGGGCCGTGCTCCGGGTGCTCGACACCGAGGAAGGAGATGTCGTTGACCTCGTACGGGGTGTCGACCAGCCAGGAGATCGAGGACTTGAACTTGCGGGGCAGGTTGGAGTACTGCGGGTCGCCGACGTAGCGACGGACGATCTCGTCGATCGCCGGCGTCGGGTCGAGCAGTTCCGTCTCGGCGACGCCGGCGACCGGGCTGCCGAGCACGACCCGGGGGCAGTCGCCGCACGCCTCGGTCGTCTGCAGGCCGACCGCCTCCAGCCGGCGCCAGATCTCCGGCATGTCCTCGATCCGCACCCAGTGCAGCTGGATGTTCTGCCGGTCGGTGATGTCGGCGGTGTCCCGGGCGAACTCCCGGGAGATGTCCGCGACGACCCGCAACTGCTCCAGGCTGAGCTCGCCGCCGTCGATCCGGACCCGGAGCATGAAGTACTCGTCTTCCAGCTCGTGCGGCTCCAGCACGGCGGTACGTCCACCGTCGATCCCGGCCTTGCGCTGGGTGTAGAGCCCCCACCAGCGGAACCGGCCGCGCAGGTCGGCGGGGTCG
The DNA here is from genome assembly GCF_039871775.1 of Plantactinospora sp. B5E13. Lineage (NCBI taxonomy): Bacteria > Bacillati > Actinomycetota > Actinomycetes > Micromonosporales > Micromonosporaceae > Plantactinospora > Plantactinospora sp. B5E13. Next base: position 47,279 of record NZ_JBDPLT010000011.1, on the reverse strand, counting down.
ATCGAGGCGAAGCCCCGGTGCGCGTAGATGCTCTCGATCCGGGCCCGTACGTTGAGCGGGTTGTCGTCCTTCTTGGTGCGCTCGTTGGGGTTGAGCGGCTCACGGTGCCCGAGCGCCCACTGTCCCTCGCCCCGGGGGCGACGCGCCGGACGGGCGGGCCGGGCGGGGGTGGCCGTCGGGTCGCTCGTGGCGCCGGGTCGGACCGGGGTACTGCTGACCGCCATCGCGGCGTCCTCCGTTGTCGGGTGCGGCGGGGAGGGCGCGCAGCCGACCGCGTTCGGCCGAGCGGGCCGGCGACGGTGTCGACGACGTGTCAGGGAGACAACGTGTCAGGGAGCCGGCCCGGTGCGCGCCCGGGACGGAAAGGTCCAGGCGACGTCAGTGGGCCGGACAGATCGCGCTGCGGACGCGGCCGTAGTCGACGTGGCGACGGGAGGTGAATCCCGGCCTCGCGAAGCGGCGCACGGCGGCGGTCATACCCGTCATGCTCCCACATCCGTATCGCCCGGACCACAGTCGGCGAGCGGACGTCCCGCCTGACGGACCCGCTGTGGCGGGGGTCACGCTACTATTCCTCGTACCAGGAAAAATACGACAGACAGTGCTGGGTTGGACAGGGTCGCACCGGACAGCAACCGTGGACGATCCGTCGCCCGGCCTGCCCGGCCGGGAACAGGTGATCGAGGCGGCGGTAGTGGGCGGTCCCGCGCCGAACCGGCTCCGCCGGGCGCTCTGGCTGTGGCCGGCCCTGGCCACCCTGCTGATCACCGCCGTCCAACTCGACGGAGCCCCGCTCTGGCGGGACGAGCTGGCGACCTGGAGCGCGGCGTCCCGACCGGTCGGCGACCTGCTCCGGCTGGCCGGCACCATCGACGCGGTCAGCACGCCGTACTACCTGCTCCTGCACGCCTGGATCGCGGTCGCCGGCGACTCGGTCACCGCCCTGCGCCTGCCGTCCACGTTCTGCATGGCCGGTGCCGCCGGGCTCACCACCGTCCTCGGCACCCGGCTGTTCGGCGCCCGTACCGGGTTGGTCGGCGGCCTGCTCCTCGCGGTCCTGCCCAGCACCTCCCGGTACGGCCAGGAGGCCCGCCCGTACGCGTTGGCGGTCCTGCTCGCGGTGCTGGCCACCCTGCTGCTGGTCCGGGCGCTGGACCGACCGACCTGGCCGCGCTGGCTCGGGTACACGGCCGCCGTCGTCGGACTGGGCCTGGCCAACCTCGTCGCGGTCAGCGTGCTCGCCGGGCACGCGGTCGCGGTCCTCCTGCATCGGCGCGGGCGGCTGCCCGGGTGGGCGGCGGCGGTCGCCGGGGCGGCGCTGCTGCTGGCCCCGTTGGCGGTGTTCGGCCGTGGTCAGCAGGGCCGGCAGCTGGACTGGGTGGACCGGCCCGGCCCGGGTGACCTGGTCGACCTGCCGGGCAACCTCGCCCAGGCGAGCAGCGTCGGCGGACTGCTGCTCGGGCTGGCCGCGGTCGGGCTGGCCGGGTCCGCCGGGCACCCGGGGCCCCACGGGTCCGGGTCCGCCGCGGGTACGCCGGCCGGGGCCGGCCGGTGGCGGGTAGCCCTCGGCGCCACCGTGCTGCTGCCGGTGGTGCTGCTTTTTGTCGGCGGTCAGCTCACCCCGCTCTGGGTGCCGCGTTACCTGCTCGTCGTGCTGCCCTTCGGCTGTCTGCTCGCGGCCACCACGTTGGCTCCGCTGCGGCCTGCCGCCGGGCTGGCGATCGTACTGGTCACCGGCCTGCTCGGGGCACCGGAGCAGCGGGCGGTCCGGCGTACCCACGAGACCCCACGCAGCGCCGAGGTCGACTATCCGGCGGCCATCCGGATCATCGCGGCCGGGCAGCGGCCGGGTGACGGCATCGTCTACTCGCCGCGCGGCGGCTGGGCCCTCCTCGACGTGGCGGTCGCGTATCAGCTGCGTCGCGACCGGCCCCGGGACGTGCTGTTGCGGCAGGACGCGGTACGCCGGGCCGACCTCTGGGCCAGCGAATGCCCGGTGCCGGCCAGTTGCCTGACCTCGGTCGACCGGGTCTGGCTGCTGGTCCGGGGGGAACGGGACGATCCGCTGGCCGGGGTCGCGGCGGCGAAGGCGGAGCCGCTACGGAGCCGGTTCCGGCTGGACCACCGGTGGACGGTGCCCGGCCTGACCGTGGCGCTGCTGACCCGCGTCGGCTGACCCGCCGCGCGGCAGCTCAGCGAACCAGCGGGACGACGAGTAGGGCCTCGGTGCCGCAGCCCTCCCGGTTGCGCAGTTCGATCGTGCCGCGCAGTTCCCCGGTGGCCAGCGCCCGGACGATCTGCAGGCCGAGCCGGCTGCGCTGGTCGGCGTCGAAGTCCGCCGGCAGGCCACGGCCGTTGTCGGCGACCGTCACGTGCAGCTGCTTGCGGGACCGATGCGCCGAGACCACCACCTCGGGTGGCTCGGCGCTCTCCTCGACCACCCCGGTGCCGGCGTCCGCCGGCCGGGTACCGCTCTCGGCCGGTGGCGGGAAGGCGTGTTCGACCGCGTTGAGCAGCAATTCGTTCAACACGATCACCAACGACGTGGCGATCTCCGCCGGCAGCACACCGAAACTGCCCTGCCGGCTCATCCGGACGCGTACCTCGGTCGCCGCCACCTCGGCGGCGGCCGCCGCCACCCGGTCGACGATGCCGTCGAACTCGACCGCCTCGTCGCTCGACATGGAGAGGGTCTCGTGCACCAACGCGATCGAGGCGACCCGGCGGACCGACTCCTCCAGGGCGGCCCGGGCCGCCGGGATGCCGACCCGGCGGGCCTGCAGCCGGAGCAGCGCGGCGACCGTCTGCAGGTTGTTCTTCACCCGGTGGTGGATCTCCCGGATGGTCGCGTCCTTGGTGATCAGGGCCCGGTCGCGGCGGCGTACCTCGGTCATGTCCCGGACCAGGACCAGCGCGCCGATCGGCACTCCGGCGGGCATCAGGGGCAGCGCCCGGGTGAGTACGGTCGCGCCGCGCGCCTCGATCTCCCGCCGGGGTGGCGCCTCGCCGCGCAGGGCCGCGAGCACCCGGTTCGCCGCCTCGGTCCCCTCCAGCGGGTCGGCGGCGAGTCGCCCGTTCAGCGCCGCGAGGTCCTCGCCGACCAGGTGCGAGGAGAACCCGAGCCGCCGGTACGCGGACTGCGCGTTCGGGCTCGCGTAGGTGACCTTGCCCTGGGCGTCGAGCCGGATCAGACCGTCGCCGACCCGGGGGGCGGTGGTCGTCTCGCCCGGATGCCGTGGGGGCGGGAACGTCCCGTCCGCCAGCATCTGGGCGAGATCGTCGGCGGTGGTCAGGTAGTTCAGTTCCAACTGGCTCGGGGTCCGGGCGGTGGAGAGGTTGGTGTCCCGGCCCACCACCGCGATCACCTCGCCGGACTCCCCGTCGACGGCGCGCAGCCGGACCGGGATCGCCTCGTGCCGGGCCGGGGTGTCGCCGTACCAGACCGGGTCGCCCTCCCGCCAGATCCGGCCCTGGGTGGAGGCGATCGCCAGGTGGGCGACCTCCGGTCCGCCGACGATCCGACCGACCTGGTCGTCCTGGTACGCCGTCGGCGCCGTGGTGGGGCGTACCTGGGCGACGCAGACGAACGAGTCGGTGTCGCTGACCGGCACCCAGAGGAGCAGGTCGGCGAAGGACAGGTCGGAGAGGAGTTGCCATTCGCCGGCCACCCGGTGCAGATGGTCGATGTCGACCGGACGCAGACCGGTGTGCTCCTCGGCGAGATCACGCAGCGTGGACACGGGGCAAGCCTGCCACGTCGCACCAGGCGGCGGGTATCGGAGGAGAAGCCGGAGTGCCGCTCAGAGGGTCGAGGTGACCTTGTGCAGCCCGCGCGGGGCGTCCGGGTCCTCGCCTCGGGCCAGCGCCAACGCGAGGGCGAGCCGCTGCACCGGCAGGATGTCCAGCAGCGGCGCGTACCGCTCGTCGACCTCGGGCACCGGCATCCGGGCGGCGGCTCCGGGCACGTCGGCCGGGCCGACCACGACCAGGTCGGCCCGCCGCTCGCCGACCTTGGCGACCACGTCCCGCATCGCCGTACCGCCGGGACCGGCGCCGACCACGGCCAGGACCGGGACGTCCGGGTCGGTCATCGCCAGCGGGCCGTGCAACAGGTCGGCGCCGGAGAAGGCGAGTGACGGCAGGTAGGAGGTCTCCATCAGCTTGAGCGCCGCCTCCCGGGCGGTCGGGTAGGCGTACCCCCGGCCGGTGGTGACCATCCGGTCGGCGAACCGGTAGCGGGCGGCCAGCTGGCCCGGCAGCGGGTCGGCGAGAGTCGACTCGGCCAGTTCCGGCAGCGTCTCCAGCACCGCCCGCTCGTCGGCCGGCAGCCGGCCGTCGCCGGCCCGGATTCCCTCGACCAGCAGGAGGAGGGCGAGCAGTTCGGCGGTGTACGTCTTGGTGGCGGCGACCGCCCGCTCGTGTCCGGCGACGACGTCGATGGCGAGTTCCGCGGCCGCGGTGAGCGGCGAGTCGGGGTTGTTGGTGACCGCCAGGGTCAGCGCGCCGGAGGCGCGGGCCACCCGGAGCACCTCGGTCAGGTCGGGTGAACCGCCGCTCTGGCTGACCCCGATGACCAGTGCCTCGGAGAGGTCGGGCCGGGCGCCGAAGACGGTGATCGCGCTCGGCGAGGCCAGCCCGGTGGGCAGGTTGAGCCGGATCTCGGTGAGGTACGCGGCGTAGAGCGCGGCGTGGTCCGAGGTGCCCCGGGCGGTGAACACCACGTGCTTCGGACGACGCTCGGCGATCACGGCCGCCACCTGCGCGATCGCGGTCAACGACGCTGGTTCGAGCAGCCGCGCGTAACCCGCCGGCTGCTCGTTGATGTCCGCCGCCATACCGGCACCTGGTTGCGCCACGATGACCTCCTCCTGCCCGGCGTCGCGCTCGGGACATGCTGCGGGACGCCCGGGCCGATGCTCGATTCCCGCGCGTTTCGTGCTCAGCTTTGCACGATTCAAGCCGCTGAAGCAATCTAACGATCAGCTTTGCGCAGTAGATCACCACGTCCGGTCGCCATGCCCTAGGCTCCCCAACCCAGGGGAAAAACCACGTACGGCGGAGGGTCGAGTCGGTGCCCGAGGGAACGGACGATCCCCGGCTGTCGGCCGAGGGAGAGCTGGCGCTGGCCCGGTTGGCGCTGGACGAGGGCGACCTGCGGCACGCCGCCGGGCACCTCGCCGGCGCGATCGCGTACGCCCCGACCATGCCCGAGGTGCACGAGGCGCTCGCCCAGTTGGCCGCCCGGGCCGACGGCGGGGTCGACCTCTTCCCCCTCGACCAGCACCCGTTCATCGGCACCGTGGTGGCCCGCGCCCACCTGCTCGCCGCCGCCGGCCGCCCCGGCGACGGGCTGGAACTGCTCGCCGCCGCCACCGGCCACGCCCCGTCGGCGGACTGGGCGGGAGTGCCCTGGGTGGCCGCCCCGGAACTGGTCGAACATCTCGACCCGGACCGGATCGCCCGGGTGCTGATGCAGGTCTGCGCCGGCATCCCCGACCCGGTTCCGGAGCAGGACCGGGAGCCGCTCTGGCCGTACCTGCGGCTGGCCCGGCACGCGGTCGCCGCGCACCCCCGGCACGGGCTGCTGCTCGGCGCGGCCTCGGCGCTGGCCCGCCGGGTCGGCGCGGTCACCCTGGCCGTCGACTGGGCCGCCCAGGGTGCCCGGGAACTGCCGTCGAAGCTCTCCGAGGTGTGGCTGGGTTACGCGTACCGCAGCGCCGGCCGGACCGCCGAGGCGCTCGCCGCGCTGCGCCGGGCCGTCGACCACGACCCCGGCGACCTCTCGGTGTACGCCGACATCGCCGGCGCCCTCGCCGACCACGACCGGCTGGACGAGGCACTGGACTGGGTCGACCGGGCGCTGGCCCGGGACCCGACGTTCGACTGCGCGGTGCACACCGGTCACCGGCTGCGCTACCGCCGGGACGGCGACCTGGCCCACCTGGTCGCGCTCGCCGACTTCGCCCGCGACCATCCGGACGACTCCCACGAGCACAGCGACCTCGCCGAGTGCTGCCACGGCGAGTCCTGGCTGGGCCGGATCCCACCGGCGACCGAGGCGGTGGTGGCGGTGCTGCGCCAGGTGCTCGCCGCCGACGACGTGGAGGCGGGCGGCGAGTTGCGGATGACCGCGCCGGAACCGCCGAGCGCGGTACGGGCGCTGCTCGCCGCGATCCCCGACGTGACCGTCACCGTCGACCAGGTTCCGGAGCCGGATCTCCGGCAGCCCCGTCGCCCGGTCTCCCGCCAGTTGTGGCGGTACGACAACATCACGCCGGTGCCGGCCGTACCGGCGCCCTCCGAGTCGGCGGTGGAGCGGATCCGGCACCTGGCGCATCCCGCCTGGCCCCACCCACCGGCCGCGTACGACGCCGCGGTCGGACTCGCCACCCTGGAGCTCGACGACCTGCTGGGGCTGCTGGCTCACCCGCCCGCGACGCCACCGACCGAACTCGGTCGGGCCCTGGCCGAGCACGACCCGACGCTGTGGCACCGTTCCGTCCAGGTCTGGGCCTGCCTCGGCCTGCTGCACCACCGCACGGACGAGCCCTGGGCGGAGTCGACCCGTCGCCGGGTGCTGCTGGACCTGGTCTGGGGAGTCGAGGACTGGGTCACCGAGGCGGCACTGTTCGCCCTGGTCACCGCCGCCTGGGTGGATCCGTCGGTCCGTACCGAGGTGGCCGGGGTGGTGGCCGCGCGGTTCGCCGACGCGGTCGAGGTGTCGCAGCACCGGTCGGTCTCGATCAAGCGCTCGCTGGCCCGGCTGGTGCTCGCCACCCCGCAGGTGGAGCCGGCCGCGCTCGCCACCGCCCGGCACCTGCTCGCGTCTCCGTCGGCCGGACGGACCGTGCCCCGCCCCCGTCGGTTCGGACAGCTGTGGGGGCGGGTGTGGCAGCGCCTCACCCGCCAGTCCTGACGCCAACTCACCCCGCCAGGCCAGACGCACCTCACCCGACAGCCGTCACAGACCGGCCCGCAACCGCCCCACCCGACAGCCGTCACGGCCGGTCCGGAAACACCTCACCCGACAGCCGTCACAGCCGGTCCGGAAACACCTCATCCGGCGGCCCGGACCGTCGGGTCCGGGCCGCCGGATGAGCTCAGCTTGCACCCGTCGGCGCTCAGCGCACCGGCGGGCTGGCCAGCGCCGTCTCGGCCTGCTCCTCCGGGGTCGCGGCGGGTGCCGCGTCGTTGGCACCGCGCAGCGGGATCTCCTTGACGAACCAGGCCAGCACCGCGACGACCAGCGCGAACGGCACCGCCCACCAGAAGACCGAACCGATCGCGTCGGCCAGCCCACGGAGTACGGCGAGCTGCTGCTCCGGGGCCAGCCGGCGCAGCGCCTCCAGGTCCACCCCGGCGCCCTCGCCGCCGCCGGCCATCATCGCGCCGGCGGACGAGTCGGCCAGCCGGTTGGCGAAGATCGCACCGAAGAGCGAGATACCGAACGAGCCGCCGATGGACCGGAAGAAGGTGGCCGCGCCGCTGGCCGCACCGAGGTCCTTCTGCTCGACGCTGTTCTGGGCGATCAGCATCGAGGTCTGCATGAGGAAGCCCATGCCGACACCGAGCACCACCATGTAGAGCGAGGACTCCAGCTTGCTGGTCTGCACGTCGAGCATGGTCAGCAGGGCCATGCCGACGGTCATCACGATGCCGCCGATGATGGGAAAGGCGCGGTACCGCCCGGTTTTGGTGATCGTACGGCCGACCACGATCGAGACCACCAGCATGCCGAACATCAGCGGCAGCAGCAGCAGGCCGCTGTTGGTCGCCGACGCCCCCTGCACGGTCTGCTGGTACAGCGGCAGGAAGTTCATCGCGCCGAACATCGCGAAGCCGAGCAGGAAACCGATGATGGAGATAACCGCGAAGTTGCGGTTGGCGAAGAGCCACAGCGGCAGGATCGGCTCCGCCACCCGACGCTCGACGATCGCGAAGGCGACCAGCGTCACCACGGCGAGCGCGACGAGGCCGAGGATCTGCGCGGAGGCCCAGGCGTACTCGTTGCCGCCCCAGGTGGTGACCAGAACGATCGCGGTGATGCCGACCGAGAGCAGCGCGGCGCCGAGCCAGTCGATCCGGTGCTCGGTGCGGTACTTCGGCAGGTGCATCCGGGTGGCGAGCAGGAGCAGCGCCACCCCGCCGAGCGGCAGGTTGACGTAGAACGCCCAGCGCCAGGAGAGGTGGTCGGTGATGAATCCGCCGACCAGCGGCCCGGCCACCATGGCGATGGCCATGATGCCGGCGATCATGCCCTGGTAGCGGCCCCGCTCCCGGGGCGGCACCAGGTCGCCGATGATCGCCATCACGCCGACCATCAGGCCGCCCGCGCCGAGGCCCTGCACCGCGCGGAAGGCGATCAGCTCGATCATGCCGTCGGCGGGGCCGCCGAGCATCTTCGCGCCGGCCATGCCGCAGAGCGCGGAGCCGATCAGGAAGAGGACGATCGAACTGAGGAACACGGTCTTGCGGCCGTACAGGTCGCCGAGTTTGCCCCAGATCGGCGTCGAGACGGTGGAGCCGAGGACGTACGCGGTGACCACCCAGGTGAAGTGGTCGAGTCCGCCGAACTCCGTGACGATTCTCGGCAGCGCGGTGCTGACGATCATGTTGTCCAGCATCGCCAGCATCATGGCGATCATCAGGCCACCCAGTACCACTCTGATGTTGACCTGTCGCACCGGTGCGTCCGCCGTGGCGGTCATCGGTAAGCTCCCCCCTGAGTGCTTTCACTTACTTGCCGACCGGCTAGTCGTCTTACTTGCCGTACGGTAAGTTGGCGCCGGGCGCCCGTCAAGCACATAGAGAGGTGGTCAGGGGTGACCGGCAGCACAGGCGACACCCGCTCCCGCATTCAGCAGGTGGCCCTCGAACTCTTCACCGAGCAGGGGTACGAGAAGACCTCGCTCCGGGAGATCGCCGAACGGCTCGGCGTGACCAAGGCCGCGCTCTACTACCACTTCAAGAGCAAGGACGACATCGTCGACAGCTTCGTCGCCGACCGGATCAACCGGTTGGACCAGCTGATCGACTGGGCGGCCGCGCAACCCACCGACGCCGTCGGACGCCGGGCCACCCTGCGGCGCTACGCGGAGGAGTTCTTCGGCACCGAGGGCCGGTCCGTGATGCGCTTCTTCGAGCAGAACCAGACCGTGGTCAAGCAGCTCTCCTCGGGCATGATGATGCGGGACCGACTGCTCCGGGTCGCCGACGTCCTCGCCGGGCCGGACCCGTCACCCGGCGACCAACTCCGCGCCACCATGGCACTCTTCGCCGTGCACGGCAGCCTGTTCGCGCTCCGCCAGCCGGAGATCAGCCTCGAACAGCGGCAACAGCTCGCCCTGGAACTCGCGTACGAACTGCTCGACCGCGTCGGCAACCCCGATGCGGAGCCGGAACGCCGGGCCGACTGAGTCAGGCGGGCGTCCGCGCCCCGGACTCCGCCGGGACCGACACGCCTGCCCCACCGGACACCGACACGCCCCCGTCGGCGAGGTCGAGCCGGAGCGCCTGCAGCTCGACGCCGGGCAGCGGGGACCAGTCCCGCTCCGGAAGACGGACAAAGCCGAGCCGCGCGTAGAGCCGGTGCGCCGGGGCGGAGAAACTGCGCACACAGATCACCACCCGGTGGCAGCCGGACGCGACAGCCCGGTCCAGGCAGCCCCGGACCAGCGCCTCGCCGGCGCCCCGCCCCTGGGCGGCCGGGTCGACCGCCAGCATCCGGAACTCGGCTTCGCCCGGCTCGGAGAGTTCGGCGTACGGCGTACCCGGCAGCACGAACAACACCGAACCGAGCACCTCGCCGGTCGACGGGTCCACCGCCACGAGCAGTTCGCCCGCCCCGGCCCGGGCCGGTACGTCGGCGAGTTCCGCCGCGTAGTCGGGGGCGGCCTCCAGCTGGCCGTCGGCCCGGTAGGCGGCCACGGTCAACCGGGCGATCGCCGCGAAGTCGGCCGGCTCGGCGGGCCGGACCAGTACCTCAGCCATCGGCGACGACTCACTCGATGACGGCGATCAGGTCGCCGTCCTGCACCACGTCGCCCTCGTTGACGGCCAGCTCCCGCACCACCCCGTCGGACTCGGCGACAACCGGGATCTCCATCTTCATGGACTCGAGGATCACCAGCGTGTCGCCCTCGGAAACGGTGGTGCCCACCGCGGTCACGACCTTCCACACGTTCGCCACCATCTCGGCGCGGATCTCCTCGGCCATCGGCCCTCCCTTGTCGGCGCCAGGGTCAACGCTCCTGCCCTGCGAACGGTATCCAACCATGCGGCCGCCCGGTCGAGGACCCGCAGCGCTGATCAGGTGCCCGTACGGGCCGGACGGACGCGGTCACCGGCCCCCGGCGCCGCAGGCCCCCGGTCCGGTCATGGGAGGATTGCCGGGCGCGGGCGGAGTGCGGGTTCTCGCCGCCGCTCGGCGACGGCACCGCACTACCGGGTGCCGCTGGACAGACGGGAGGTCGACATGGCGAAGAAGTCACGCAAGAAGAAGGCACGCAAGAAGAGCGCCGCCAACCACGGCAAGCGCCCCAACTCCTGAGCAAGGTGACGCGACGACGCCGGACCTGGACGGCCTGGTGGGGTGGGACGCGGACGGCAGACCCGTCCACGCTGATTCCCGCCCCGAACCCTGCCGCCCGGTTCCGGCGCGTCGTATCAGTCCGATTCTCCGGCCGGGCGTATCAGCCCGGCTCCGGCGTGACGTGTCAGCCGAGTTCCCTGGCGTGACGTGTCAGCCCGTTCGCCGGCCGGGTGGGTCAGTCGGGGAGGTATTCCCGGGTCTCGGTGCCGAAGACCATTTCGGCGAGCCGGGCCCGGAGCCGCTCCCGCAGGTCGGCCGGCGCGGTCTCGTTGCCGCAGCACCGGGCGACAAGCGCCTTGACCTCCTGCTCGATGCCGTACTCCCGCAGGCAGGGTGAGCATTCGTCCAGGTGGTCCCGGATCAGCACCCGCCGCTTGTCGTCGCATTCGAGGTCCAGGTAGACGTAGACCTCGGCGAGCACCTCACGGCAGTCCGTCTCGTGCGGTTCACCACAACTCATGCTCGCTCACACCTCCTGACCGGCGGTCGCGGACCTGGTCGACGGGGCGGACGTGAAGCCCCGCTCGGCAGCGTAGCGCTCCAGCAGCTTGCGCAGGTTCCGCCGGCCACGGTGCAACCGGGACATCACGGTGCCGATCGGCGTACCCATGATGTCGGCGACCTCCTTGTACGAGAACCCCTCGACGTCGGTGAGGTAGACGGCCAGCCGGAACTCCTCCGGGAGCTGCTGCAGCGCTTCCTTGACGTCGCTGTCCGGCAGCCGGTCCAACGCCTCCGTCTCGGCCGAACGCAGCCCACTGGAGGTGTGCGACTCGGCCTCGGCGAGCTGCCAGTCGGTGATCTCCTCGGTCGGCGCCTGCACCGGCTGCCGCTGCCGACGACGGTACGAGTTGATGTACGTGTTGGTCAGGATCCGATACAGCCAGGCCTTGAGGTTCGTACCCTCTTCGAACTGGTGGAACGCGGCGAACGCCTTCAGGTAGGTCTCCTGGACCAGGTCCTCGGCGTCGGCCGGGTTCCGGGTCATCCGCAGGCCCGCCGCGTACAACTGGTCGACGAACGGCAGCGCGTCACGCTCGAACCGGGCCCGACGCTCGTCCGTCCGCTCGTCCGTTCTCTCCGGTCGTGTCAACCGCGCGTCTCCCTCGCCTCGATACCGAGTCGGTGCGGCGGCCGACAACGCCGCCACGGCACCACTCGGCTGTCCCGCCGAGGATACGCGGAAATTGCGGGCGGGCGATTCGGTTCGGCCCGCACCGGCGTACGTCGGGGCCCGGTCGACCGGCGACCGTGAGGCCGGACCGTTCCGCCTCCGGTCGGGGCGCCGCGTCTCGCGGCCGTACTCCAGGCTCCGTGTCTCGGTCGACACCGGTTCCAACCCCCTCGCGCGCTCAGGTAGCTTCCGCCAGGTAGTAACCCGGTCGACCGGCGGAGCATTCCGACAGCCACCCGTCCCTGGCCCCCGCCGTGGCAAATCCGGGCGGATCCGCCACCGCTGGGACCAGGAAGGGCCTGGGAGGATGAAACCGGGTTCCGGTACGTGAACAGGCCTTCGTACCGGTGTCCGGCATCACGAGGAGCAACGAGCACCCGGGCGCGCCGGACACGGCCGTCAGCCGGCCCAGCCCTGCCGCCGCAGCCAGGCCAGCACCAGGTCGGCCGTACCCGGTGGATCCTGTCGCAGGTCGTGCCGCTCGCCGGGGCGGACCTCGACCCGGACGGTCGGCCCGGCGACCGGTACGCCGAACGGGTCCCGGTCGCCGTTGACCACCAGGGTCGGCAGGCCGGTCTCCAGTTCCGCCGCCCGGGACCGTTCGGGTCTGCCCGGCGGGTGCAGGGGAAACGCGAGCGCCACGATGCCGGCGGCGCCGACTGCCCGGGCGGTCCGACACGCGACCCGGGCACCGCTGGACCGGCCGCCGACGACCAGGGTCCGGACACCCGGCTGGCGACGGAGCAGGTCCCCGACCACCGTCGTCCACGCCTCGTCGAGCTGGCCGGCGGGAGCCGGGGCACGACGGCCGGCGACCCGGTACGGCTGGGTCACCCGGGCCACGCCGAGCCCGGCCCGGACCGCGGTGTCCCGGAGTGCGACCAGGTCCGGCGCGTCGATCCCGCCGCCGGCCCCGTGACCGAGCACCAGCAGGGTCGAGGGTCGGCTCCGGGGCAGGTCGACGTCCACCCGGGCCGGGCCACGTGGCGTGGTGATCTCGTCGCTGCGCTGCACCGCGTCACTGTATGGCAGCGCGGGCGGACGACTGCCGGGATCGCCCCGGGTGGGTCGGCCGCCGTTCCCCGGCAGGTCGGCGACGGCGGCCGACGTCGGCGTCAACGCCCGGTTTGGCTGGTCAGCGCCCTCCCGATCCGACCGGTATCAGGGTCAGCAGCCGGTCCCGGACCGGCGGACCGGCGTCGTCGACCGCGTCCGGGTCGGCGTCCACCTGGTCACGCCAGGCGACCAGCATGGCCCGACGTTCCCGTGGCGTGGTGGCCCCCCACACCCCGTGGCAGTCGCCCACCTCCAACGCCCAGGCCAGACAGGGGCCCTGTACGTCGCAGGTACGGCACAACGCCACCGCGGAATCCGCCGGCTCGCTGGGTGCCGGAAAGAACGTCTCCGGGTCCACGCTCTGGCAGACACCCCTGGTCCGCCAGGCTTCGTCCAGACGCCGCTCGCTGAGTGCCCGGATCAGTCTCGGGTCTCGTCGCGCCGCGGCAACCTCATGCGGGCGTGGCATGCGCGCCCGTGTCATTCACCCACCTCCCCCGTGGGACCGACAAAAATCCGTGGGTGCCGCTCGCCCGGTGCGAGCCCGACACCCACCGCCGGCGCTGTGTTCTATCGCACTCGGAGAAGGGGTGACAAGGGTCTATCGCAAAGGTTCCGAAAACTCGGTACGACGTTTTACCGCGAACAGTGGCAAATCGGTGCAGGCGAATGCCCGGATCCGTCGTCAGAACAGCGTCGATACCCCGGGCTCTTCTGGTAACGCGGGCTGCCCGGGAATCGGCCGCAGCGGCGGCACGGCGACCGGGGCGACAAGCTCGGGGCCGTCGTTGCGGACGTCGCCGACCGCCCGACCCACCGGCCTGATCTCCAAGCCGGCCAGCCACTCCTCGGACGGCGGGACGAGCAGCCGGTCCGGCTCGGCACCGTCGGCGAGCCACTCCGCCCACCGGTCCCGGGGCAGCAGCAGCGGCATCCGGTCGTGCACCGACGCCAGGTCGCCGAGCGCGGCGGTGGTGACGACACTGCAGGTGAGCATCGGGGTGCCGGTGCCCCGCCAGGCCGTCCAGAGGCCGGCGAAGGCGAGCACCGACCCGTCCCGGGGCGTCATGAAGTACGGCTGCCGGACACCGTCCCGGCGGACCCACTCGTACCAGCCGTCGGCCGGGACGAGGCACCGTCGCCGCGCGAACGACGGGGCGTACGCCCGGGTGGTGGCGACCGTCTCGGCCCGGGCGTTGATCATGCGGGCGCCGGCCCGGGTGTCGGTGGCCCAGGGCGGGAGCAGCCCCCAACGGGCCACCGAGAGCACCGAGGCGCCGGCCCGTTCCGAGACCCGGACGATCGGCACCGGGTCGGTGGGCGCGACGTTGTAGTCGGCCCGCAGCCGCTCACCGGTCTCGTCGAACGCCTCGAACATGGCGCTCAGCTCCGCCGCACCGCGGGTGGTCGCGTACCTGCCGCACATGGCGCCACGCTAGCGCCTCAGCGGCTCTCCGCGCGGTCCCGTCCACCGCCGTCGGCGGTCCGGGCCGGCCCGTCCCCGCGGTCGAACCGGTCGTTCCGTGCGAACCGACCGTCCCGGCAGGCGAGAGTCACCGAGCCGGGTGATCGTCCTGTCGGACGTACGGGGCAGACTGTGATCGTGTCGAACCTGACCGTGACCCGCCGGCACGGACCCTGGACCGCGCCGACCGCGACCGAACCGGTCGACGCGACCCTGCGGCTGCCCGGCAGCAAATCGCTGACCGCCCGGGCCCTGGTGCGCAGCGCGGTCGCCGACGGCCCGTCCACGCTGCGCCGCCCACTGCGCGCCCGGGACACCGAACTGATGGCCGGCGGGCTGCGCGCGATGGGCGCGCACGTCTCCGTCGTCGACGACGAACGGTGGCTGCTCCGGCCCCGCCCACTGCAGGGCCCGGCGCACGTCGACGTCGGCCTCTCCGGCACCGTCATGCGGTTCGTCCCGCCGATCGCCGGGCTGGCCGAGGGTCCGGTCACCGTCGACGGCGACCCGCAGGCCCGGGTCCGACCGCTCGGCCCGCTGGTCGGCGCGCTCCGCGCGATCGGGGTACGCGTCGACGCCGCCCCCGGCGGCGGACTGCCGCTCACCGTCTGGGGCACCGGGCGGGTGACCGGCGGCGAGGTGACCATCGACGCCTCCGCCTCCAGCCAGTTCGTCTCCGGACTGCTGCTCGGCGCGGCCCGGTTCGAGCACGGCATCGTGGTCCGGCACGAGGGTCCACCGGTCCCGTCCGCGCCCCACCTGCGGATGACCGTGCAGATGCTGCGGGCGGCCGGCGCCGCCGTCGACGACAGCGTGCCGAACGTCTGGACGGTGGAGCCGGGACGACTCTCCGGACACGCCTGGGACATCGAGCCGGACCTCTCCAGCGCGGTGCCGTTCTTCGCCGCCGCACTGGTCACCGGCGGGTCGGTGACCCTGCGGGGGTGGCCACGCAGCAGCCTGCAACCCGTCGACACGCTCCGTACGCTGCTGCAGCGGATGGGCGGTCAGCTGACCCTGGGCACCGACGGGCTCACCGTACGCGGCACCGGTGTGATCCACGGGCTGGACGCCGACCTCTCCGAGGTCAGCGAGTTCACCCCGGTGCTGGCCGCGCTCGCCGCGCTGGGCGACGCCCCGTCCCGGCTGCGCGGGGTGGCGCACATCCGGGGACACGAGACCGACCGGCTGACCGCGCTGGCCCGGGAACTCGCCGCGCTCGGCGCCGACGTCACCGAGTCGGCGGACGGGTTGGAGATCCGACCCCGGCCGCTGCGCGGCGGGACGTTCGGGACGTACGCCGACCACCGGATGGCACACGCCGCGGCGGTGCTCGGACTCGCCGTCCCCGACATCCGGTTGGACGACGTGTCCTGCACCTCCAAGACCATGCCGGAGTTCCCGGCACTATGGTCGACGATGGTGGCCGGCGGCGGACACCGGTAGCCGGCGACGGCGCGTCCCGTCCCGCCACCGGTCGCACGGACACCGAACGAGACAGGGGGCGGACGCTGGCGGGCAAACGACGCGAGTACGACGAGGACGACGTACGGGTCCGACCCGGTCGTTCGTCGCGTCCGCGTACCCGTACCCGGCCCCGCCACTCGGACGCGGTCGACGGGTTCGTGATCGCTGTCGACCGGGGGCGGTACACCTGTGTGGTCGAGGACGACCCGACGGTGACCGGTGCCGGCCCGGCCGACGGGGCCGGCACGGTGACCGCGATGCGGGCCCGTGAGCTGGGCCGCCGTTCGGTGGTGGTCGGCGACCGGGTCGCGCTGGTCGGCGACACCACCGGGGCGCCCGGGGCACTGGCCCGGATCGTCCGGATCGCCGGCCGGCGGTCGGTGCTGCGGCGTACCGCCGACGACGACGAGACCACCGCCGAGGGGCGGCTGGAACGGGTCGTGGTGGCCAACGCCGACCAACTCGTGATCGTGAGTTCGCTTGCCGACCCGCCGCCGCGGACCGGCTTCATCGACCGCTGTCTGGTGGCCGCGTACGACGCCGGCATCGAGCCGCTGCTCTGCCTCACCAAGTCGGATCTCGCCACCCCGGACGGGGTGCTCGGCTACTACGCCGAACTGGACCTGCGGCACGTACTGGTCGGGCCGGACTCCGATCTCGGCGAGTTGCGCCGGCTGCTCGGCGGACGGGTCTCGGTGCTGGTCGGCCACTCCGGGGTGGGCAAGTCGACGCTGGTCAACCGGCTGGTCCCGGAGGCGGACCGGGCGGTCGGCACGGTCAGCGCGATCGGCCGGGGCCGGCACACCTCGACCAGTGCCGTCGCGCTGCGCCTGCCGCCGGTGCCGGAGGTCCGCGACCATCCGGGCTGGATCATCGACACCCCGGGGATCCGCAGCTTCGGTCTGGCCCACGTCTCGGCCGAAAGCCTGCTGCACGGCTTTCCCGACCTGGTCGAGGGGACCGTGGACTGCCCGCCGAACTGCGAGCACACCCCGGACGAGGCCGAATGTGCCCTGGACGCCTGGGTGGCGGCCGGCAACGCCGACCCGCGCCGGCTGGCGTCGTACCGCCGGTTGCTGGCCTCCCGGGCCGGCGAGACCGAGTGACGGCCGTTGCTGGCCCCCGGGCCGGCGAGACCGAGTGACGGCGGCGACGACTCAGCCGAGGAAGTCGAGCAGCGCCCGGGTGAGCGCCTCGGGGTTCTCCTCCGCGACGTGGTGGCCGGACTCGATCGGCGCGCCCCGGACGTCGTCCGCCCACCGCCGCCAGATGCGCAGCGGGTCACCGTACAGCTCGACCATGTCGTCCCGGGTGGACCACAGGAACAGCGTCGGGCAGGAGACGGTACGGCCGGCGCGGCGGTCCGCCTCCTCGTGTTCCCGGTCCACCCCGAGGCCGGCCCGGTAGTCCTCGAGCATCGCCCGGACCGTCGCCGGATCCCGGACGACCTCGCGGAACTCGGCGTGGTTTTCCGCGCCTATCAGCTCCGGTCGGCCCTCGTACCAGGCGTCCGGGTCGGCCAGGATCGCCTGTTCGGGCTTGTCCGGTTGGGCGTAGAAGAACCAGTGCCACCAGGCGGCGGCGAACCGGGCGTCGCACCGGGCCAGCGCCTCGCTGATCGGCACCCCGTCCAGCACCACCAGCCGGCGTACGACGTCCGGGTGGTCCAGCGCCATCCGCAGCGCCACGTAGCAGCCCCGGTCGTGGCCGACCACGACGAACGCCGGATGGCCCAGCGTGCGCATCAGACGTACGAGGTCCAGCGCCACCGTCCGCTTGGACTGTTGGCTGTGGTCGGGGCGCGGGACCGGCTTGCCGGACCGGCCGTAGCCCCGCATGTCCGGGCAGACGACGGTGAATCCGCGCGCCACCAGCCGGGGCGCGACCCGGTGCCAGGTGGCGCCGGTCCGTGGATGGCCGTGGACCAGCAGGACCGGCGGCCCGTCGCCGGCGTACCTGACCCGCAGCTCGACCTCACCCACGTCGATGCGCCGGTCCACAAAACCCTCGAACACGGGTTCCCGGTACCCGCCGCGCCGAGCGGGGTAAACCCGGCCCGGTCGGTCAGCGCGGCTCCTCCGAGGTCGGGTCGACGTCGACCGGGCCGCCGCTGCGCCAGTAGACGCCGTCCCGCCGGGTCAGCAGGTCCTCGTCGACCAGGTAGCGCCGCAGCGCGGCGTGGTCGTCGTGCCAGGCCCGCAGCAGCGTGTTCACCTCCGCCTCGGGATACCGCACCCCGGGCTCGAAAATCGTCACGAGATGCTCCAGCAGCAACCGCCGCTTGCCCCGGGCCGCCGGCAGCTGGCTGATCCGGCCGTCCCGGACGAAGGTCCGCAGCACCGCCGCCGTGGCCCGGTCCGGGTCCAACTCGGCGGGGTCCGGCGGCGCCGACGGACGGGCCCGGACCGCCGCCCGGAACGCGTCGACCACCGCGACCGTACGACCGTCCACCGTCTCGACCAGGCCGCCGGACTCCAGCCGGCGCAGCGCGGCGGCGACGGTACGCACCGGCAGCCCGGTCCGGGCGACGATCTCCGCCTGGTCGGCGGCGCCGAGCACCACCGCGGCGAAGGTGGCCAGCCGGTCCGGTTCGGCGAGCAGGCCGACCAGCAGATCGGAGGTGATCTCGGGTTTCTCGTCGTCAACGGTCACGGCGCCGGATGCTAACGCACCGGCTGGTCGGGATCGAGTAGGTTTCCGGACATGGCCCGGTACGCGGACGATCTATCCCTGGCGCACATGCTCGCCGACACCGCCGACTCGATCTCGATGGCCCGGTTCCGTGCCCTCGACCTGCACGTCGAGTCGAAGCCGGACCTGACCCCGGTCACCGACGCGGACACCGCCGTCGAGCGGGCTCTCCGGTCGACGCTGGCCCGGACCCGTCCCCGGGACGGGGTGCTCGGCGAGGAGTTCGGGGCGACCGCCCCGGCCGCCGGCTCCGGCAGCCGACAGTGGGTGATCGACCCGATCGACGGGACCAAGAACTTCGTCCGGGGGGTGCCGATCTGGGGCACCCTGATCGCGCTGATGGAAGGCGACCAGCCGGTCGTCGGACTGGTCTCCGCCCCGGCCCTGGGCCGGCGCTGGTGGGCGGCGACCGGGCTCGGCGCCTTCGCCGGCCGGCACCAGTCGGCGGCGACCCCGATCCGGGTCTCCGGGGTGGGCAGGCTGGCCGACGCCAGCTTCTGCTACTCGTCGCTGACCGGCTGGGAGGAGTCGGGCCGGCTCGACCCGGTGCTCGACATCATCCGGACCAGCTGGCGCAGCCGGGCGTACGGGGACTTCTACGGCTACATGCTGGTCGCCGAGGGCGCGGTCGACGTGATGGTCGAACCGGAGCTGTCGCTCTGGGACCTCGCCGCGTTGATCCCGATCGTCACCGAGGCCGGCGGCACCTTCACTGACCTGGCCGGACGCCCCGGACCGGCCGGCGGCAGCGCGGTGGCCAGCAACGGCAAGCTGCACCAGGATCTCCTCGACCGGCTCGGCTGGCCCACCGGGCGGTAACCCCGACCACCCTCTATCCTCGCCAGGTGTCCACCGGCTGGTGCTTCCTCGCCGCGATGATCATCGCCTACGGCCTCGCCAACCTGCTCCAGTCGGTGGCGGCGACCCGGACCACACTGCGCCGCACGTTCGACTACGGACTGCTGCTCCGGCTCGCCGGACAGCGCAGCTACCTGCTCGGGATCGGCTGCCAGGTCCTCGGCTTCGCCCTCGCCTTCCTGGCCCGCCGCGACCTGCCGCTGTTCCTGGTCCAGGCGAGTGTCG
Source organism: Plantactinospora sp. B5E13 (assembly GCF_039871775.1). NCBI lineage: Bacteria > Bacillati > Actinomycetota > Actinomycetes > Micromonosporales > Micromonosporaceae > Plantactinospora > Plantactinospora sp. B5E13. The sequence goes on along the minus strand of NZ_JBDPLT010000011.1, from coordinate 27,752 downwards.
CGGCCGGGCTCGGGGTCACCGCCCTGCTCGGTGTCCTGGTCCTCAAGTGGCGACTGCCCGCTGCCGAGGTGCTGCTCCTGGTCCTGCTCCTGGTCGGGATCACCGCGCTGGTGCTGGCCGCCCGACCGGCCCCGTCCCGGCAGCTCGGTCCGGCCGCGGTGGTCGGGCTGGTCGTCGTACTCGTGCTGATCGGCGGGCTCGGCTTCTTCGCCGTACGCCTGCACGGCGCGCCCGGCTCGGTGGCACTCGGCGCGCTCGCCGGGTTGGCGTTCTCCGCCGCCGCGGTCGCCGCCCGGCCGCTCGCCTCGGTGCACTCCACCGACGCGTTCTTCGGCAACCCGCTGCTGTACCTGCTGATCACCCACTCGGTCGTCGGCCAACTCCTGCTCGGGCTGGCCATGCAGCGCGGCTCCACCACCGCCGCGGTCGCCGCGATGGACGCCGCCGGCGCGGTCCCGGCCGCGGTCGTCGGGCTGCTCCTGCTCGGCGACCGGATCTGGCCGGGCCGGGAGTGGCTGGCCGGCCTCGGTTTCCTGATCACCCTGGTCGCGGTGCTCGGCCTCACCCGGTACGCCGAACCGCAGCACCAGCACCCCGCCCTCCCCGGCCAGCGTAGGGAAGGGACCCTGCTCATCACTTTCGGCAGAGGACTTCCGGTACGGGAAGTACCCCGCCGGGGTGGTCAGCTGGCCGCCGGCTGGCGGCGGCTCACCACCCGCTCGTAGAGCCGCTCCAACGCACCGGCGGCCCGATCCCAGGTGTAGCTGCACCGGGCCCGGTCCACGGCCGCGTGCCCGTACGCGAACCGCTCCGCGTCGGCGGCGAGCAGCCGGCGCAGGGTGATGCCCAGCGTGCGTACGTCGCCGGGCTGGATCAGCCGGCCGGTCACCTCGTCGACCACGGTGTCCGCGATGCCGCCGCTGGCGTAGCCGACCACCGGCACCCCGCACGCCATCGCCTCCAACGGCACCCGCCCGGCGCAGGCGTACCGGGGGGTGCAGGCCACCAGGTCGGCCGAGCGGTACCAGGCGGGCATCTCGTCGTGCGGCACCGGGCCGACCAGCCGGATCTGGTCGGCGACCCCGCTCTGCTCGGCGACCTCCCGCAGCCGGCGGGCCTCGGCGTGGTTGGTGAGCGTGCCGCCGGGCGGACCTCCGGCGATCACCAGTTCGGCGTCCCCGACCAGCCGCAGCGCCCGGATCAGGTCCTCCTGCCCGTGTCCGGGGTTCAGGCCGCCGGCGGCGAGGATCCGGGGACGGGCGTCCCTGGGCGCCGCCTCGCCCTCCGGGGTGAACAGGTCGGTGTCGACCCCGGTCGGCACCACGACCACCGAGGCGCGTTGCAGCCCCATCCGGGTCAGTTCGTCGACCTCGTCGCTGGACTGGGCCACCGCCATGTCCACCGCCCGGGTCAGGGCGAGTTCCAGCGGGATCCGCTCGCCCGGGCCGGCGTACGCCCGGCCGAGGGTGCGCGACTGTTCGACGGCGAGGGAGTGGAAGGTCTGCACGACCGGGATCACCGTCTCCCGTACGGCGCTGGCCGCCGCGAGTCCGCCGATCCAGAAATGGCCGTGCACCACCTCGGGGGTCCAGTCCGCCGCCCACCGCCCGGTCAGCCAGCGGCCGAGTTCGGGCACGTGCGGCACGAGTTCACCGGCGGCGGTACGACGTGCGGGGCCCACGGGCACCCGTTCCACCCGATATCCGGCGATCTCGCTCGTCGGCGGCAGATCCGGGTCGTCGAGGCGTTCGTAGACCCGTACCTCGTGACCCCGTCCGGCGAGTTCGGCGGCGATCCGGGCGACGTGCTGGTGGGTGCCCGCGTGCCGGTTGCGGACCTCCTGCGGCGGGCCGGCGTGTGCGCAGACGAGGCCGACGCGCATGGGTCACCTCCAACGTGGGCTACGGGCAACGGCCGTTCGATCAGAGGCTCCCATTAACCACGCCGGACCGAGCGGAAACCTGGCAAGTCCGGCGCTCGCCAGCAAGTCCGACACCGGGCAGGTCCGGCGATCCGCCGACGATGCCGCCCAGCCCCGCCGTCGGCGAGTTGGACGGCGGGTCCGATAGGCCCCGGGGCGGACCGGGCGGGTTATCCGGTGGCGCATTGGGTAGTGATCAGTCATGCGCGAGCGTGACAGCGAGTTCCCGAAGCCGGTCTCCGATCCCGAGGCGGAGGGCCTCCCCGACACCGCCGACGACGACTCGACGGCCGGCGACGACGTCCGGTCCGGGCGTGAGGCGGACGGTCCGGACCCGGCCCAGTTGCCCGCCGACCGACCGCTCGCCGTCGACGGGTTCGGCACCACCGCCGAGGAGCAGCTCGACGGCGAGTCACTCGACTACAAGATCGCGCGAGAGCAGCCCGAACGGGCGGTCGACGATCCCCTCGCCGGCCCGGTGGACCCGGGGATCGCGGCCGAGGCGGACAGCGAGGAGGCCGCCGCCGAGGCACAACTCGACGCGGACGTGCTGGACGACGGACCCACCTCGGATCCCCGGTCAGCGGTGTCGCTCTACGACCACGGCAAGCTGGGCGACGCGCCGGGCGCCGGGCCGGTCGGCCGGCTGGTCGAGCCGGACCAGGGGGCACGTTACGACGACGAGACCGACTCGATCGCGTACGACGCCGGGGCGGCCGGCGGCGGGGCGAGCGCCGAGGAACTCGCGGTCAACGAGACCGACCCGCCGCCGTCGTCGTCCGCGCTGTAGCCGGCGCCGTCGACTGTCGAAGCCGGTCGGCGTGACCGGGTTCCGCCGGTCAGCTGTCGAGGCCCTGCTCGATCGCGTACCGGGTGAGTTCCACCCGGTTGTGCATCTGCAGCTTGCCCAGGGTGTTCTGGACGTGGTTCTGCACCGTGCGGTGCGAGAGCCCGAGCCGGGTGGCGATCTGCCGGTACGACATCCCCTTGGCGACCAGCCGCAGCACCTCGGTCTCCCGTTCGGTGAGCTGGGGCAGGTTTGCGTCGCTCGCCGGCTGCGGGGCGACCGCGAGTCGCCGGTACTCGCCGAGCACCAGCCCGGCCAGGCCCGGGGTGAAGACGGCGTCACCGGCGGCGGTGCCGCGTACCGCCGCCAGGAACTCGGCCGGGGCCGCGGACTTGAGCAGGTAGCCGGTGGCGCCGGCCTTGACCGCGTCCAGCACACTCTGCTGCTCGCCACTGGCCGACAGCATCAGCACCCGGACCTCCGGCAGTTCGGCCAGCAGGCCACGGATCACCTCCACACCGGAGATGTCGGGCAGTTGGAGGTCGAGGACCACCACGTCGGGCCGGGTGGCCCGGGCGACCCGGATGGCCTGACGTCCCTCGCCGGTGGTGGCGACCACGACGTACCCGGCCTCGGTCAGGTCGCGGGCCACTCCTTCTCTCCACATCGGGTGGTCGTCGACCACCATCACCCGGATCGTCGGCTCGTCGGTCACCGCCGCAGCGTAGTCCGGTACGCCCAACGGGTGCGACCGTCCGCTCAGGACGTCGGCGGGCGCCGTCCACGGGGAACCCGTAGTTCGATCTCGGTCCCCTCCCCCGGTGCGGTGACGATCCGTACCGTCCCGCCGACGTCGATGATCCGCCCCTGGATGGACTGCACGACGCCGAGCCGGCCCTCGCCGGCCGCCTCGCCGAGCCGGCCTGCCGGGATGCCGGGCCCGTCGTCGCGGACCGAGACGGTCACCTCGGCGGCGTCGTCCTCCACCAGCACCCAGGCCCGGCCGCCGCCGTGCCGGGCCACGTTGTCCAGGGCCGCGCCCACCGCCGCCGCCACCTCGCCGGCCAGGTCCGCCGGCATCAGCACCGGCGTCGCCGGGGTGGCGAGGGAGACCGTGGGTGTGGCGTGGCCGCCGAGCAGTGCCCGGAGGTCGACCTCCCGCCGGTCCAGGTCGTCGGGGGGCCGGGTCGCGATCAGGGTACGCAGCGCCGCCTCCTGTTCACCCGCCAGCCGGGCCAGTTCGCCGGCCTCCCCGTCGAGGTGTGCGCCCCGGCGCTGGACCAGGGCCAGCACCTGCAGCACCGAGTCGTGGATGCCCCGGGCGAGCCGTTCCCGTTCCCGGGTCGCGGCCTCCAGTTCGACGGCCTGCTGCAGTCGTTCCTCGGCGATCACCGCCAGCCGGGCGAAGTGCCCGACCGCGATCCCGGCGAGCAGCATCAGGGCGGCACCGGTCAGCGACGCCTGGGTCAGCCGTTCCCGGGCCGCCAGGTCGGTGGCGCCGAGCACCAGGGCGGCGGCGACCCCACGTCGACGGCCTCCGGAGACCGCCCAGGTGAGCACCGGTCCGGCCAGCCAGGCGACGCTCGGCGGCGGGATCCCGGAGGCCAGCGCCTCCCGACCCACCACCTGCGGGGCGGTCAGGACCACCGTCAGTGCCGCCGCCAGGTCGGCCAGCAGCAGGGGCCAGCGCCGCCAGGCCGGGTTGGCGTAGGCGTAGGCGCTGAACAGCGTCCAGCCGGCCATGCCCAGCAGCAACACCCCACCGGTGACCGGGTGCGCGTACCCGGTCAGGTTGCGGACGGCGAGCACGGCGACGTACGCCAGGGCGGCGAACCGGTAGACGGCGATGGAGCGCCACAGCGGCCCCTGCAGGTTGCCGGGCGTCGGGCCCCGTCCCGCCGGCCGGACCGCCGGACCAGCCGGCGCGGTCCGGGCAGCCGGCCGGACCGCCGGACCAGCCGGCGCGGTCGGGGCAGCCGCCGGTTCGGGCTGCACCGCCCCGTCCCGCCCGTCGATCGACCACTCCGACACGCCCAGACGATCCCACAACGGGCGACTCCCGACGACCCCGCGCCCGCCGGCATCCGGTGGAACCGGGTGAGCGCATGCGGGTGCACCGGGCCTGACGTAAGGTGGGAAATCGGCGGAAGGCCTGACGACCAGCGGCGGGATGGTTGATGAAAGACTCGGACCCCCTCTCTCCCGCCGGCTCCGCCCCCGCCCGTGCGGGCACGCTGCTCCTCCGGACCTTCGACCGGGCTCAGGTCACGGAGCTGCGGCACAGCGTCGCCGACCACGCCGAGGCGGTCGGGCTCGACGGCGAACGCCTGGCCGACTTCGTACTCGCGGTCAACGAACTGATCACCAACGCCGTCCGGCACGGCGGCGGGCAGGGCGGGTTGCGGCTCTGGTTCGCCGACGGTGTCCTGCACTGCGCCGTCTCCGACACGGGCGCGGGCATCGCCGCCGACCTGCTGGACGAGCGGGGACGACCCGAGCCGGACGCGGCCGGCGGCTGGGGTCTGTGGCTGGCCCGCCAGCTCAGCGACGAGATGCTGGTGCGCAGTGGGACGGACGGCACCACGGTACGGATCAGCGCCCGGGTCGGCGCCGGCCAGCCGGAGGTCAACCTCGAACGGCCGGAAGAGGTGACCGGGGCGGGTTGACCCGCCGCCGGCGGCGGCACGGGCTCCGGACACCTGGACGGGTGACGTGGCCCACGCCGCCGGGTACGGTGCTGCGGGTGACCGATCACCCCGTTGCCGACCGGTACGTCGCCGCGATCGATCAGGGCACCACCTCCTCCCGGTGCATCGTCTTCGACGCGGACGGCGGCATCGTCGCCGTGGCTCAGCGCGAACACCGGCAGATCTTTCCCCGCCCCGGCTGGGTCGAACACGACGCCGAGGAGATCTGGACAAACGTCGAGCAGGTCGTCCGGGACGCCCTCGCCGGCGCGTCGATCGACGCCGACCGGCTGGCCGCGATCGGCATCACCAACCAGCGGGAGACCACGGTCGTCTGGGACCGGGCGACCGGCCGGCCGGTGCACCACGCCATCGTCTGGCAGGACACCCGGACCGGTCCGCTGCTGCGCCGCCTCGACGCCGAGTACGGCGAACAGCGTTTCCGGGACCGCACCGGGCTGCCGTTGGCGACGTACTTCGCCGGGCCGAAACTGCGCTGGCTGCTGGAGAACGTCGACGGGCTGCGGGACCCGGCCGAGCGGGGCGAGGTCCTGTTCGGCACCATGGACAGCTGGCTGATCTGGAAACTCACCGGTCGGCACGTCACCGACGTGACCAACGCCAGCCGGACCCTGCTGATGAACCTGCGCACCCTGGACTGGGATCCGGAACTGCTCGACGCGCTCGGTATCCCGGCACCGATGCTGCCGGAGATCCGCTCCTCGTCGGAGGTGTACGGCACCGCCACCGGCGCGCTCGCCGGGGTGCCGGTGGCCAGCGCCCTCGGCGACCAGCAGGCCGCGCTGTTCGGGCAGACCTGCTTCCACCCCGGCGAGGCCAAGTGCACGTACGGCACCGGCAGTTTCCTGCTGCTCAACACCGGGGAGAGTCCGGTGACGTCCCGGCACGGGCTGCTGACCACGGTCGGCTACCGGATCGGGGACGAGCCGGCCACGTACGCCCTGGAGGGGGCGATCGCGGTGACCGGGTCGCTGGTGCAGTGGCTCCGGGACAACCTCGGGCTGATCTCCAGCGCGCCGGAGGTCGAGGAACTGGCCCGGACCGTCGAGGACAACGGCGGCTGTTACGTCGTACCGGCGTTCTCCGGGCTCTTCGCGCCGCACTGGCGCAGCGACGCCCGTGGGGTGATCGCCGGCCTGACCGGGTACGTCACGAAGGGGCACCTGGCCCGGGCGGTGCTGGAGGCGAGCGCCTGGCAGACCCGTGAGGTGGTCGACGCGATGAACGCCGACTCTGACGTGGCGCTGCGCCGGCTCCGGGTCGACGGCGGGATGACCGCGAACGGGCTGCTGATGCAGTTCCTCGCCGACGTGCTCGACGTACCGGTGGTCCGGCCGGCGGTCAGCGAGACGACCTGCCTCGGCGCGGCGTACGCGGCCGGTCTGGCGGTCGGTTTCTGGCCGGACCTGGAGACGCTGCGTACGCAGTGGCGCGCCGACGCGCAGTGGGACCCGGCGATGGACCCGGCACACCGCGACCGCGAGCTGCGCAACTGGCGCAAGGCGGTGGCCCGCACCCTGGACTGGGTAGAGGAGGAGTGACCGCCGACGTGGAGGTCGGACCGCCGGCCGAGGAGATCTCCCGGATCGCCGCCGCGCTCGACAGCACCGTGCTGGCGGCCCGCACCCTGGCCGGCGGCTACTCGCATCAGACCTGTCTGCTCACCCTGGCCGACGGTGCCGTCGTGGCCCGGTTCGGCGGCGCGGACCCGGCCGTCGAGGCGGCGGTGATGGACGCCGCGCGTCGGCACGTTCCGGTGCCGGAGGTGCTGCTCGTGCTGCCGGCCGGTGCCGGGGAGCAGAGCCGTCCGGCGATGGTCATCGAGTACGTGGCCGGCACACCGCTGAGTGAGGTGCTCGCCTCGGACGGGTTCGGTTCGGCGGCCATGGCCGAACTCGGTGCCGAGGTGGGACGGGTCGTCGCCGGTATCGGTGCGGTGACGTACGACCGCCCCGGCTTCTTCGCCGACGACCGGCTCACCGTCCGGGAGGAACAGCCGTGGTCGGCGCAGCTGCCGGAGGTCGCCGCCGCCTGCATGGCCAACATTCCCGACGTACGGCTGGACCCGGCCACCCGGGCCGGTTGGCTCGACCTCTGCCGGGCGTACGCCCCGGCGCTGGTCGCTGTCGACGGGTGGAGCCGACTGGTGCACGCCGACGTGAATCCGAAGAACATCCTGGTCAGCCGGACCGGTGGCGGGTGGCGGGTGGACGCCGTACTGGACTGGGAGTTCGCCTACTCCGGTTGTCCGTACGGCGACGCGGCGAACATGGTCCGGTTCGGTGCCGACGACCCCGCCCGCTACGTCGTCGGGTTCCGGCGCGGCTTCGCCGAGCACCAGCCGGACGACCTGCCGCTTGTCGAACAGTGGGCCCGGCTGGGCCGGATCCTGGACATGTTCGCGCTCAGCGACCTCGTCACCCGCCCGTTCGGGAACCCGGTCGCGGACCGGGCGGCGGAGGTCATCCGCGACTGGGTGGCGGACGGCGTACCCCGGTCCTGACCGCTGCCGGTGTCGCGCGAGCGGCGTCGAGTGCGGCGACCCGGCGTGCCCCTGCGGTACGCCGGTAGCTGGCGTCCAGCAGCTCGGCGACCTCGTCCCAGTCCGGGTCGTCGGTCAGGTCCACACCGACCCAGCCGGCAACGCCCAGGTACATCGGCAGGTAGCCGTGTTCCTCGGTGAGCAGCGCCGCCCGTTCGTCGGGGTCGACCAGGACAACCAGCGACTGGTCGTGCCGCTGGTGGCCGCCGTCGACCTTCTCCGAACCCCCGTAGTAGGCGAAGACCTTGGTGGTGAAGAAGGCCGGGCGGCCGTGGGAGACCTTCTCGGCCGCGTCCGGGAAGGTCAGTGCGATCGCCCGCAGCCGGTGCAGGTACGGGTCCGCCTCGTCGAACATGATCGGGTGTCCCATGGCGGAAGCTAAGCACACGACCGCCTTCTTGCGATGCCGTGCTCCTGATCGACTACGGCGTAGGGTATCGACGTGGACAGCGCCGAGCGGTGGAACTGCGCCTACTGCTGGAGGTCGGTGAACCCGGCGGAATCCGGGGAAGGCTTGTTCGTCGACGTCCACAACGGTGGGACCGAGGGCCAGACCATGGCAGCGCACCGGACGTGCTTCGTGGAGCATCTGAACCGGAAGATGACCCTGGGACCGCTCCTCGAGGATCCGGACCCCCACGAGTCTCAGCTACCGCCATCCGGCCGGGTCTGAAACCAGAGCACCGTCGTTGCGGCGAAGACCAGCAGTACGAAGAACGCGCAGGGACACAGCAGGATCCAGGCCGTTCCTTCCATGGCACGCAGCCTAGGTTCGTCGCAGAGATCCCGGGACGGAGCCGGTCGGCACCGCCGGCAGGTTCAGTGCGAACTGCCAACGGCGTCCCTTTGGGTGCCTGCGACAAAGGCCGCCCACGGTCCGGCGGCGAACACCAGGACCGGGCCGTCGGGGTCCTTGGAGTCGCGTACCGCCACCGCGCTCGGCAACTCCGCCACCTCCACACAGTTGGCGTCCGAGCCGCTACGGCTCGACTTGCGCCACACCAGGTCAGCGAGAACCTGCCTAACCATCCTGCCCTCACACCCGCTCATGCTCGTCAGCGACTCTCGCGATGAACTCGATCGATTCTGCCGGAGAGAGCGCCAGCCCCGCCAGGGCTTCCGCCGTCCGCCGGAAGGTGGCCACGTCCGCCGGTTCTTCCAGGAACAGGGATGCAAGCTTGTGCTCCAGGTGGACCACCGACTTGTGCCGAGGGAAGTCGATAATGCTGAAACCCCCGTCGAGCCCGGTATGTCCGCCGACAGCCAGCGGTACAACCTGGATCTTCAGACGCGGACGTCTTGCCATCTCCAGCAGGTGGCGCAGTTGCCGGGCCATCACCGCCGGACCGCCGAGCGCCCGGCGCAGTACGCCCTCGTCGAGGACAGCGTGGATCTCAGGAGATTCGTCGCGGGTCAAGACGGCCTGCCGACCAAGCCGAGCGGCGACCCGGAACTGGGCGTCAGGATCCGGCACACCACACGCTTTCATCAGCGCTCGCGTGTAGTCGGCCGTCTGAAGGAGCCCGGGAACGAGCAGCGGTTCGAAGCCGAAGATGGCGCTCGCCTCCGTCTCGAACGAGGACAGTCGGGAAAGGGGCACCTTCTTGTCCGCCCCTTCCACTAGCCTGACGCGCCGTGAGTCTCTTCGACAAATTCAGCGGCTGGCAGTCGAAGTTCTTCCTCTGGGTCGGACTTCCGGTCATCGCCGCCATCGGCTTCGCCTTCGGCCTTTCCGACCTGGTCCCGTCCTGGCAGGCGAATGCCGGCGGCGGTACCGAGGGCACCTTCACCGCCGTCCGCGAGGACTGCGGCCGGCGCAGCTGCACCTGGTACGGCAACTGGGTCGCCGCCGAGGGCGGCGAGCAGCGCACCGACGTCATCCTCTACGACGACCCCGACGGGATGACCGCCGGACAGCAGGTGGCGGCCCGGGACACCGGTGCCCGCAACGGCGTCTTCTCCAACGAGGGCGGCTACACCTGGCTGCTCGTCACCGCGTTCGTGGTGGGTGGCGTGGCGGCTGCGGTGTTCTGGATCCTCGCCCTGGCCCGGGCGATCCGCCGCCGACGTACTCCCGTTCCCGCCGCCGCCTGACCCCCGACCCGCCCACCGGTTGGCCGCCTCGACGTCGAGGCGGCCAACCCGTCCTGACCGGCCATCCCGGCCCGCCACCAGGTCATCGCTGCCCGGTCACCGCCGTCGGTTCCGCCGGCCGCGGCCTGACGCGTACGCCGGTCAGTCAGCCGAAGTTCACCGGGGCCTGCAGCCGGACGGCGGCGTTGACCCGGTTGAACATGTTGCTGACCGCGATCCAGAGCACCAGCGCGGCAAGCTCCTTATCGTTGTAGTGCTTGGCCGCGTCCGCCCAGATCTCGTCGGAGACCGCCTCCGGCCGGTCGGCGATCCGGGTGACCGCCTCGGTGAGCGCCAGGGCCGCGCGTTCGGCGTCGGTGAAGTACGGCGTCTCCCGCCAGGCCGCCACGGCGAACAGCCGATCGTCAGTCTCGCCGCTCTGCCTGGCCTTGCGCGCGCCCATGTCCAGGCAGACGCTGCAGCCGTTGATCTGGCTGGCCCGCATGTGCACCAGCTCCAGGGTCGGCGCCGGAACCCCGGCAGAGTGGGTCGTCTTGTAGATGGTGTTGATCGCCGGCAGGACCTCCGGGAGCAGGGTCGCCGGGTTGTCGAGACGTGCCTGCATGGGTCTCTCCTTGCCACTCTCCACCGGTGTGGTGTCACATCGGTGTGGTCTGGTCCGTCGGCATGTCGACGGACCCCGACCGACCGATGTGACACATGTGGCGGAAGCCACAAAACGACACAGAACATGCGAGGAGCGGACCGTGAGCGGGAACGACGTACTGGTCGAGCACTTCGAACGGAACCGGCCCCGACTGCGGGCGGTGGCGTACCGGATGCTCGGCTCGCTCACCGAGGCCGACGACGCGGTCCAGGAAACCTGGCTCCGGCTCAACCGGACCGACGCGGACGCGGTCGACAACCTCGACGCCTGGCTGACCACGGTCGTCGGCCGGATCTGCCTCGACATGCTGCGGTCCCGTACCTCCCGCCGGGAGGAGTCGATCCACGACCGGCCGGTCGAGCCGGCCACCAGCGGCGGACCGACCGACCCGGAACAGGAGGCGCTGCTCGCCGACGCGGTCGGGCTGGCCCTGCTCGTCGTCCTGGAGACCCTGACCCCCGCCGAACGGCTCGCGTTTGTCCTGCACGACATGTTCGCCGTCTCGTTCGACGAGATCGCGCCGATCGTCGGCCGGACTCCGACGGCCGCCCGCCAGCTCGCCAGCCGGGCCCGACGTCGGGTACGGGCCGACGCGGCGACCCCGGACACCGACCTGTCCCGACAGCGGGAGATCGTCGAGGCGTTCCTGGCCGCCGCCCGGGCCGGGGAGTTCGCCGCCCTGCTGACCCTGCTCGACCCCGACGTCGTGGTCCGCGCCGACGAGGCGGCGGCCCGACTCGGCGCGGGTGCCGAGGTACGGGGCGCCGAGCGGGTCGCCGCCCTCGTCAACGGCGGGGCCAAGGCCGCGGTTCCCGCGTACGTCGACGGGGCCGCCGGGGTGGTGGTCCGGACGCCGTCCGGCAAGCTCTTCCTGGCGCTCAGCTTCACGATCGTCGGCGGGCGGATCGCCGCGATCGACGTGGTCGCCGACCCCGACGAGCTCCAGAACCTCGACCTGGAGATCTTCGACTCCTGACTCCGGCCCGACGCGCCCGCCCGCCCGATCGACCGCGCCGCGCCGGGCCGGGCCGGCGGGAACGGGCCCTTCCGGTGCTGAAGCGACCGGAAGGGCCCGTTCCTTTCACCTCAGGTGGTGCAGAGGATGCCGAGGTCGTCGACCCAGGCGGCCAGTGTCGTGCCGTTGACCCCGATCAGCGAGACCCGGACCAGGACGTCCGTCGGGCCGTGGTTCCACGACGTCGAGATGAAGGTGTACGGAGCGCTGCCGCTGAGCACCACCGTCTTCAACGCCACGTACGTGAAGCTGTTCGGCTCGATGATCTCGAAGTTGATCTGCTGGTTGGCCAGCACGGGGTTAACCCAGATGCCGGCCGTGCAGCTGGTGGTCGGCGGCAGGAACACCCGCCGGCCGACCGACGAGAAGCCGGCGCTACGCATCGAGATGAACCCGTCCTGTGCCCCGGTACGGGCCTGGAGGGTGCTGATCCCACCGGTGCCGTCACCCACGTGGGTGAAGCTCCAGTTCGCCGCCTGCGCTCCCTCGAAGCTGTCCTGGACGGTGATGATCGCGGCGCTGGCCGGCGCCGCCGTTCCGACGAGCAGGGCCGTGGTCAGTCCGAGCAGGACGGCCAGGGCGCGTACCCCGCCGACCGATGTACGGATGAACCGCATTTCTGATCACCTCGTGATCTTTCCGCTGGTGGGAGCACCTGTCGGCTCCCGATGAATCGATGTCTAGTCGCCGACTCGTTGTCCGGCTTCGGGGCGCCGGACCGGACAATCAACCCCGGACAAACCGACGTACGGATGGATGTGTGCCGTGCCGCGACCCGAGGGTGAACTGGGGCCGGGCAGCCCCGCGCTGATGGAGTTCGCGGCCGGGCTGCGGCTGCTCCGGGAGAAGGCCGGCCATCCGGGCTACCGGGAGCTGGCCCGGCGGGCGCACTTCTCGGCGACGACGCTCTCCGAGGCCGCCGGCGGGCGCCGGTTGCCGACCCTCGCCGTCACCCTGGCGTACGTCAACGCCTGCGGCGGGGACCCGGACGAGTGGGCGGAACGGTGGCGGCAGCTCGCCCGTACCGAGACCGGCGGCGGACGGTCCGGGCCACTCCCGACGACCGAGGACGACCCGCCGTACCAGGGCCTGCTGGCGTACGGGCCGGAGCGCGCGGAGTGGTTCTTCGGCCGGGAGGACGTGGTCGCCGACCTGCGCCGACGGCTGACCGACCGCCGGTTCGTGGCGCTGTTCGGCGCCTCCGGCAGCGGCAAGTCCTCGGTGCTCCGGGCCGGACTGGTACCGGCGGTGACGGCCGGCGACCCGGCGCCGACGGTGCTGGTGTTGACGCCAGGGGCGGACCCGCTCGGCGAGCTGGCCGTGCAGCTCGGCCGGCTGCTCCGGATCCCGGCCGGTACGCTCCGCGCCGACCTGGCCGCCGCCCCGTCCCGGCTGCACCTGACCGTCCGCCAGGTCCTCGCCGACACGCCGCCGGAGTCCGAGTTGTGGCTGGTCGTCGACCAGTTCGAGGAAATCTTCACGCTCTGCCGGGAACCCGCCGACCGGGCCGGTTTCGTGGCCGCCCTGCTCGCCGCGGTGACCGCCCCCCAGAGCCGGCTGCGGGTGGTGCTCGGGGTCCGCGCCGACTTCTACGGCCACTGCGCCGAACTGCCGGCACTCGTCGGCGCGCTGGCCGACGCCCAGGTGCTGATCGGACCGATGACCGCCGGCCAGCTCCGGGACGCCGTGGTCCGGCCGGCCGAACGGGCCGGGGCGATGGTCGAGGGCGCGCTGGTCTCCACGATCGTCGCCCAGGTCGCCGGTCGGGTCGGCGCGCTGCCGGTCGCCTCGCACGTGCTGCTGGAGACATGGCGGCGGCGTCGGGGCAACGCGGTGACCCTGGCCGGTTACCAGGCGGCCGGTGGGGTGGACGGCGCCGTCGCGCAGACCGCCGAACAGGTCTGGCAGGAATTCTCCGTCGCGCAGCGCCGGGTGGCCCGGCACCTGCTGCTCCGACTGGTGGAGATCGGCACCGGCGACGAACCGGCCGCGGCACACCGGGTGGACCGCACCGAGCTGCCCACCGCGCGCCGGGTGGACCGCTCCGAACTGGACGAGACCGACCCGCTGACGCTCGGCGTGCGGGAACGGTTGGCGGCGGCCCGGCTGGTCACCGTGGACGACCGGTCGGTCCGGCTGGCCCACGAGGCACTGCTCGACGCCTGGCCCCGACTGCGCCGATGGCTGGAGGAGGACCTCGACGGCGTACGGGTGCACCGGCGGTTGACCCAGGCCGCCGCGTCGTGGCGGTCCCTCGACCACGATCCGGACGGCCTGTACCGGGGATTGGCGCTGTCCCGGGCCCGGTCCTGGGCACAGACGCACCCGGAGAGCCTGACCGGCCCGGAACGGGAGTTCCTCGACGCCAGCCGGGCGGCCGAGGACGGTGCGCTACGCCGGCGACGTAACCGGCGCCGGTTGTTCGGCGGTGCGCTGGCCGGGGTAGTCACGGTGGTGACCGTCCTGGCCGGGGTCGCGGTCGTGCAGGCGGGACGGGCCCGGGGTCAGCGGGATCTCGCCGTACACCGGCAGCTGGTCGCCGGGGCGCGGGCGCAACTGCCGCGCGATCCGCAACTGGCGTTCATGCTGGCCCGGATGGCGTACGACCTGCGCCCGGACGGCGAGGCCGAGACGGCGCTGCGGCAGGCGACCCTGCACTGGCGTGGCCTCGACACCCGACGGCTCCTCGACCCGGGGCAGGTCCCGGGCACCCGGGTCAAGAACGCCGCGCTGACCCCGGACGGCCGGTACGTCGCCGCCGCCGCACCGGACGGCAGGGTGTGGCGGTGGGACGGCACCGACCCGTCCGGACCGTCGGTGCCGCTGCCGGATCCCGGGCGGGACATGCACGCGGTGGCGATCAGTCCGGACGGCCGGTGGGTGGCCAGCGGACACCGGGACCCGGCGGTACGGCTCTGGGACACCGCCGACCTCGACGCCGGCCCGGTCCTGCTGCCCGGTCACCACGGCACGGTCCTCGACGTCCGGTTCAGCCCGGACGGCCGGTCGCTGGCGACCGGGGACGGCGACGGTGCGGTCCGGATCTGGGACGTCTCCCGGCGCCCTCGGGCCCGGGTCCTGCCGCAGGCCGGCAGTGGGGCGGTGTACTCGCTGGCCTGGTCACCGCAGGGGCGCCAGCTGGCCGCCGCCACCGTCGCCGCGCCGGCCCGGGTCTGGGACCTGACCAGGTCGGACCGGGCGCCGACCGAGCTCGCCGACTCCACCGGCAGCGCGGACGGGCTGCTGTTCAGCCCGGACGGCCGGCGGGTCGCGGCCACCGACAACGTCGCCGGGGAGGGCGGCAGCCTGCGGATCTGGGAGGTGGGCGGCGGCGACCGACCGCTGCTGCTCGGTCGGCTCCGGGGAGTGCTGCCGGCCGTCTTCAGCCCGGACGGACGTCGGTTGGTCACCAAGAACAGCTACGGCGTGATCGGGATCTGGGACACCGCCGGAACGAACGACCCGCTGACGCTGCGCGGGCACGCCGGCGCGGTCTGCGCGCTCACCCTGACCGCGGACGATCGGCTGGTCAGCGTCGGTGAGGACGGCACGGTCCGCGGCTGGGACGTCGGCGGGGCGTACGACCCGGCGGTGGTCCGCCCGCACCCGGGTCTGGTGCACGTCGCCCGGTTCAGCCCGGACGGCCGGTACCTGGCCACCGCCGGCATCCACGACGGTACGGTCCGGGTCCGGCCCGCTCCCGGCACGACCCCGGCTCCCCCGGATCACGGATCCGCCGATCTGGTCCTGGCCGGACACACCGGGATGACCATGGATGTCGCCTTCGCTCCGGACGGGACACGTCTGGCCACCCTCGACGCCGCCGGTGTGCTGCGGATGTGGGACCGGCCGACCGGACGGCTCCGGTACGCCGTCCCGGCCGGCCCGGCGACCCGGATCACCGTCGACCCGACCGGTCGTCGGCTGCTGACCAGCGGCTCCGGCGGTGTCACCCTGTGGGGCGGCGTCGACGGCCCGCGTCCGGAGCCGGTACGGCTGGCGGAGGTCGGCACCGCGGTCGCGTTCCACCCGGACGGCGGCCGGCTGGCGATCGGCGGCCCCGACGGCGGTGTACGACTGCACGACGTCCCCGACGGTCCGGCCGACGTACCGCCGCCGGGCGGCGCCGTCGTGACGCTGACCGGCGGTACCGAACCGGTCAGTTCGGTGTCGTTCAGCCCGGACGGTGGCCGGGTCGCGGCGCTGGCCCGGGACAGCACCGTCCGGGTCTGGCCGGTGGGCGGCGGGGCCCCGAGTGTTGTCCTCGCCGCGGTCGGGCAGGGTTACGCCACCACCCGGCTGACGTACACCCCGGACGGTCGGCACCTGGCGTTGCTCGGCGGGGAGGAACTCACCGGCGTGCAGCTCTGGCCCGCCGTCGGCGGCACCACACCGGTGACCCTGCGTGTCCTCGGGCCGGGCCCGCTGGGTTTCACCTTCGCCCCGGACGGGGTGGTCGGCACCGTCCACTCCGACGGAACGGTACGGGTCTGGCACTGCGACGTCTGCGGGCCGGTCGACCGGCTCCTCGCCACCGCCGCCACCCGGGCGACCCGCCCGTTCGCCGACGACGAGCGGCGTACCTTCCTCCTCGGCTCAGGGACCCCGGAGCCTGGTTCCGGGAACTAGGCTTGCCGGGTGATCTTTCCTCACTCCGCGACCGGGCGGGACGTCACGTCGACCGGCACTGTCCGATCCGGAATGCTGATCCTGGCGGCGGCGATCGTCGGCTGGGCGTACACGCTGGCGGTGCTCACCCCGGCGATGCCGGTGGTGGCCCGGACCGCGCCGATGCCGGGCGGGGACGGGGAGATCTTCCTCTGGGTCGCCGAACTGCGCTGGACGGCGATCCTGCTCGCGGCGCTCGGCCTGCTCACCGTGCTCGCCGGCCGGCGTGGTGCGGCGCTCGGGCCGGTGCTGCTGACCGTACTGCTGCTCGGGGTCGACAGTGTGCTGGAGCGGTCCGGCGCCGCCGGTGGCAGCGGCCTGGCGCTGGCCCTGTTCTCGGGCGCGCTCGCGGCCGCCGCCGCCGGCTGGCTGGGCGGGCGTCTCGGCCCGGGAACCGAACTTCCCGTGGTCCGTCGTCGGCTCGCCGTGGTCGCGATCGTCGCGGCCGGCTGTGCACCGCTGCCACTGGCCCAGGGCACCCCGGCGGTCAACCACCCCTTCCTGCCGGTGGGCCTGTCGGTGCTGACCGCCGTGCTGCCGGTGCTGCTCACCGCGTTGGCGGCGGTCGCCGTGGTCGCCGCCCGGCCCCGCCGGATCCCGCTGGTGGCGGTCCTCGGGGTGGCGGCACCGCCGGCCCTGGCCCTGGCCGGTCTCGGCCTCGCCACCGGGCGGGGACTCGACCAGTCGCTGACGAGCCGGGCCACCCTGGTCGCCGTACCGCTGGCCGTGCTGGTCGTCGCCCTGCTCCGGCGGCATCCCGTCGGCCGGCCCGTCCGCACCGGGGCGCTCTGGACGACCCTCACCCTGGTCAGCGCGGTGGCCAGTCCGGTGCTGGTCATCGGCGGGGCGTTCCTCTCCATGATCACCTCGTCCATCCTGTTCGAGATCGCCGGTCGGTACTATCCGGCCGACGGCGTCTCCGTGCTCCCCGGCGCGGTCCTGCTCGCCCTCGCCGTCGGTCTGCCGCTCGCAGCCCAGCTCGTCGATGCCGCCGCCCCGGACCACCCGGGCCCGGCGACCGACGCCGGCCCACGCCCGGCACCGCCACCCGCCGTGGCCTGAACCGCCGGGACGCCGGCCCTCGTCACGCCGTCGTGCCCCTCCAGGGCCCCACCGGGGCCACGCCGGGCCCCGGCGTCGACACGTCGCTTCGTCGATGACAGTTCGCCGGGCGGTCACGGTGTCGTGGCCTGGACGGTGGAGACCTCCGCGACCGTGAGCCCATGCGGATCGCGATCGTCACGGAGTCGTTCCCGCCGGACGTGAACGGAGTGGCCCACTCGGTCGTACGGGTGGCGGAGCACCTGGTACGTCGTGGCCACCAACCGATGGTGATCGCTCCGCAGCCGGCCTCGGCCGGGCCCCGGGAACGCGCCGACCACCGGGCCCGGGACGCGGCGCTGCCGTACCTGGTGCTGCGGGTGCCGTCGGTGCCGACGCCCGGCTACCCGCAGTTCCGGCTCGGCCTGCCCGGCCGGGAACTGCCCACCGCGCTGCGCGCGCACGGCACCGACGTCGTGCACCTGGCCAGCCCGTTCGTGCTCGGTGCCCGGGGTGTGGCGGTGGCCCGGGCGCTCGGCCTGCCGTCGGTCGCCGTCTACCAGACCGACGTGGCGGCGTACGCCCGCGCGTACCGGGTCCGGGTCACCGAGGCAGCCGCCTGGCGGTGGCTGCGGTACGTGCACAACGCGGCGAACCGCACCCTCGTCCCGTCCACCGCCACCGCGACCGCCCTGCACGAGCACGGGATCCACCGGATCCGGCTGTGGCAGCGGGGCGTGGACAGCGTCCGGTTCCACCCGCACCGGCGCAGTACGGCGTTGCGGCACGCCCTGGCCCCGGACGGCGAGATCCTGGTCGGCTACGTGGGCCGGTTGGCGCCGGAGAAGCGGGTGGAGCTGCTGGCCGGGGCGAGCGAGTTGCCCGGGGTCCGGGTGGTGGTGGTCGGCGACGGTCCGGCCGCCCCGGCGCTGCGGCGGGACCTGCCGAACGCGCTCTTCCTCGGCCCCCGGCACGGCCTGCAGTTGGCCCGGATCTACGCCAGCCTCGACGTCTTCGCGCACACCGGCCCGTACGAGACCTTCGGCCAGACGGTGCAGGAGGCGATGGCGAGTGGGCTGCCCGTGGTGGCCCCGGCCGCCGGTGGGCCGCTGGACCTGGTCGAGCCGGGGCGCACCGGCACCCTGGTGCCGCCGGACGATCCGGAGGCGTTCACCACGGCGATCGCCGAGCTGGTCGCCGACCCGGGGCGCCGGGCGGCGTACGGCCGGGCCGGGCGGGACGCGGTCGGTGGCCGTACCTGGTCGGCGATCGGTGACGAGCTGATCGACCACTACCTGGCGGTACGGTCCGAGGAGACCGGAATCGACCGCACCGGTACGGCCGGCACCGGCGGCACCCGCCCCGGCCGCCTCTTCCGGCCCCGGCAGGCCGCTGCGTGACGCCACCGACCGGCCACCGCCTGACCACCTCGGCAGGCCGCCCCGAGACAACCCCGACCGGCCACCGCCTGACGGCCCCGAGCGGCCACCACGTGACGCCTCCGATGGATCGCCTCGACCACGGTCACCGGTTGTGCGGTCGGGCCGGATCGGCGGGCGCCGGGCGGATCGTCCGGTTGGCAAACTTCGTCACCGAACGTTCGGGTGGGCTGCGTACCGCGCTGCGGCAGCTCGGGGCCGGATACGCTGCCGCCGGTCACGAGCCGGTCCTGGTGGTGCCCGGTCGACACGACGGCGACGAGCTGACCGGACAGGGTCGGGTGATCACCCTGGCCAGCCCGCCCGTGCCCGGGATGGGCGGCTACCGGGTGCTGCTCGACCGGCGACGGCTCGTCCGGCTGTTGCGGGAACTCCGGCCGGACCGACTGGAGATCTCCGACCGGACGACCCTGCGCTGGGTTGGACGGTGGGCCCGTGAGCAGGGCATTCCGACCGTGATGGTGTCGCACGAGAGCCTGGCCGGGCTGCTGCGGCTGTCGACCCGGAGTTGGTCCGGCGCCGACCGGCTGGCCGACCGGCTCAACGCCCGTACCGTCGCCGGCCATGACCGGATCGTCTGCACGACCGGCTGGGCGGCGGCCGAGTTCCGCCGGATCGGCGCGCCCGACCTGCACCAGGTGCCGCTCGGGGTCGACCTCGACCATTTCCGCCCGGACCGGTACGACCCGGAACTGCGGGCCGCCCACGCCGGCACCGACGACCTGGTTCTGCTGCACTGCGGCCGGTTGTCGCCGGAGAAGCGCCCCGAGCGGTCCCTCGCCGCGCTGGCCGAGTTGCGCGCCCGGGGCGTACCGGCGGTCCTGCTGGTGGTCGGGGACGGGCCGCACCGGGACCGGTTGCGGGCCACCGCCGCGCGCGACAAGCTGCCGGTCCGGTTCCTCCGGTACGTCGCCGACCGTGACCTGCTCGCGCGGCTGCTCGCCACCGCGGACGTGGTGGTCGCGCCCGGGCCGGTGGAGACCTTCGGCCTGGCCGCCCTGGAGGCGTTGGCCAGCGGTACGCCGGTGGTGGCGAGCGCGGAGAGCGCGTTACCGGAGGTCCTCGGCGGCGCCGGGCTCGCCGCGACCGGCGGCGGGCCGGGCTACGCGGACGCGGTGCTGGCCCTGGCCGCCCGCCCGGTGTCCGAACGCCGGACGGCCGCCCGGCAGCAGGCGGAACGCTATCCGTGGTCGGCGGCGGTGGCGGGTTTCCTGGCCGCCCACGACCTGCCGGCTGTGCCGGTCACCAGCGGCGACCGGTGATCCGTTCATAGACCTCGATGTAGCGGTCCCGGGTCGCCTCGACGATCTCGGGCGGCATCTCCGGGGCCGGGCCGGTCTTGTCCCAGCCGGTGCCGACCGCCCAGTCCCGGACGAACTGCTTGCTGAGCGCGTACTGCGAACGGCCGGGCTGGTAGTTCTCCGCCCACCAGAAGCGTGACGAGTCGGAGGTGAGGACCTCGTCGCCGAGGGTCAGGGTGCCGTCCGGCGCCCAGCCGAGTTCGAGTTTCGTGTCGGCGATCAGGACACCCCGTTCGGCGGCCAGTTCGGCGCCCCGACAGTAGACGTCCAGGGTGATGGAGCGGAGCCGCTCGGCGGTCTCGGCGCCGACCTTGGCCGCGACGTCGTCGAAGGTGATCGACTCGTCGTGTTCGCCCTGCGCCGCCTTGGTCGTCGGCGTGAAGATCGGCTCGGGCAGGATCGAGGACTCGACCAGTCCGGGCGGGAGCGGGACACCGCAGACCGCGCCGGTCCGCTGGTAGTCGGCGAGTCCCGAACCGGTCAGGTAGCCGCGCGCGATGCACTCGACCGGCACCATCTCCAGCCGGCGCACCCGGATCGCCCGGCCGGCGAACTCCTCGGGCACGTCGGTCGCCGAGATGACGTGGTTCGGCACCAGGTCGGCGAGCTGCTCGAACCACCACAGGGAGAGCGCGGTGAGCAGCTTGCCCTTGTCCGGGATCGGGGTCGGCAGCGCGATGTCGTAGACCGACACCCGGTCGGAGGCGACCAGGATCAGGTCGGCGCCGTCGGCGTACACGTCCCTGACCTTGCCTGAATGCAGCAGTTCCACGCGCCCAAGTACATCACGGGATCCGGCCGGGCCCGGAACACCCCCGAACCGCCCGACGGCTCCGGTTTCGGGTAGTGGATCGGCGATCCCGGCCGGATGACCGTTGACACCCGGTGAGGCCGACTGTGTAAATGATCCGGTTGCCGTCGCAGATGACCGGTGTCGTCAGGAGCTGTCGTGCCTCTCCCCCTCCCCACCCCGACCGGCCGGACCCGGCGTCGGCTCGGCGCCGCGCTGCTCGCCGCGGTGATCGTCCTCAGCGGCTGCACCAGCCCGAAGGCCGCGCCCGGACCGGAGCGGATCGAGCTCTCCGTCTTCTGGTGGGGTGGCGACCAGCGGGCCGCGCTGACCAAGCAGGCCCTGGAGATCTACAGCCAGCGGTACCCGCACGTACGGTTCACCTTCACCTGGCAGGGCAACGCCGGCTACTACGACCGGCTCTCCACCGAGGCCGCCGCCGGCAACGCACCCGACATCTTCCAGATCGACGACAACTACCTGACCGAGTACGCCCAGCGAGACATTCTCCTGGACATGACCGAGTACGTCCGGGCCGATGTGCTGGATCTCCGTAAGTTTCCGAGCGGTCTCGCCCAGTCCAGCCAGATCGGCGGCCGGACCGTCGCCGCGGCGGGGGCGGAGAACACCCCGGGCCTGATCTACAACAAAAGCCTGTTGCAACGGCTCAACCTGCCGGAACCGCGGATCGGGATGTCCTATCCGGAGTACCTGGCCTGGGCCGAACAGGTGACGGTGGCCAGCGGCGGCAAGGTGGCCGGCACCATGGACCCGTCCGCCGACTACAAGGCGCTGTGGATGTGGCTGCGGTCGCGGCAGAAGGAACTCTACGAGGGCCGCCAGGTCGGTTTCACCGAGAACGACCTCACCGAGTGGTTCGAGTTGTGGCAGGGCGCCCGGCGCAGTGGCGCCACCCCGCCCGCCACGGTGATCCAGCCGGCGAACAGCGGCGACGTGACCAAGCAACTGGTCGCCACCGGCCGGGCGGCGGCCTCGTTCGTCTGGTCCAACCAGTTGCCGGAACTGCAGAAGCTGACCCAGGACAAACTCGGTGTGGTCAGCTATCCGGGGAAGCCGGATGCCCAGTGGGCCCGGGCCGCGATCTACTGGGCCGGCTTCCGGGGCACCCGCCACCCGGAGACCGTGGTGCACGTCATCGACTTCCTGGTCAATGACGTCACCGCCGGCGGCATCCTCGGCACCGAGCGCGGTCTGAGCGCCAACCTCGACGTCCGCAGGGTGGTGCAGGAGTCGCTGACCGACGAGAGCATGAAACTGACGGCCGACTTCGAGGCCGAGATGGCCGACCGGTTCGGGGCGGCTCCGGTGCCCCCACCGAAGGGACACTCCACGGTCAAGACGCTGCTGGTCCAGGCGGCGGAGAGCGTCCAGTTCGGGCGGGCGACTCCCCGGGAGGCCGCCGCCGCCTTCATCAGTCAGGCCAACGCCGCTCTGACCAGCTGACCGCCGGCGGCCTGGCCTCCGGCGCCGCCGGCCCCACCCATCGGTCGCGACCCGGCGGTCAGTCGCGACCCGATCGGCGGTTGCGCAGCACGACAAGCAGTGCCACCACGATCAACCCGACCACGACCAGGCAGCACACCAGGCCGAAGAGGCCGAAACCGCCCCGGGAACGACGACGCGCCGCCTCCAGGACCAGTTCGCCCGGTCCGGTCGAGGCCCAGGCCACCGCCGGTACGAGCACCGTCAACGCCGCGGCGCCGAGCACCGTGGTCAGCCGGACCCACCATCTCCTGAAAATCTCCATACCCCCATCCTCGGTGCTGGAAGCAAGTCCCGCTGGCGACGCGGCCTGGTATGCCGGCAGAACCTCCGTTCGGCGCGCCGAACCGGCGGGGCGAGCCATCAGGAAGTGATCAACACCGATACGCCGAACAGTCTGTGGGGCGAATCATAAGACACTTCTATAAGCATGTGATGTAAAACGGTGCGGTGACGGAACGAACTCCGGGACCCGGCGGCGCCGACGTCGACCCGCTCCGTACGGTCGGCAGCTTCGACCGCCTGCTGCGGCTGCTGCGCCGGCTCACCACCCCGGACGGCCTGAGTCTCACCGCCGCGTCGACGCTGTACCTGCTGGACGAGGCCGGCGCGCAGCGGATCTCCGACCTGGCGGTCGCCGAGGGGGTGACCCAGCCCGGGATGACGCAGCTGATCAGCCGGCTGGAACGGGACGGCCTGGCGCACCGACGCGGCGACCCCACCGACCGCCGGGTGGTGGCGGTGGAGATCACCGATGCCGGCCGAGAACTCGTGGCCCACCGACGTCGAGCCCGGGCCGACCGGCTGGCCGACCTGCTCGCCGACGTCACCGCCGAGGAGCGGGCGGCGATCGTCACGACCCTCGGAGTACTGGACCGACTCGCCGGGCCGCCCCGGGCCCCGGTCGACTCCGGATCCCCCGGCAACCACCACACCTCGGCCGGGCACGGGCCGACGGCCGGGGGCAACCCCTCGGTCACACCAGGAAGCGGAACACGATGACATCAACCACCGACACCGGATCCGGCGGCGGCAGCGGTCGCCCGGACGGGCGGGTACGGGGCGCGCTGAGCGGCGGGGCGGACCACCCGGGCTACAAGTGGATCGCCCTCACCAACACCACCCTGGGCATGCTGCTCGCCACGATCAACTCCTCGATCGTGCTGATCTCACTCCCGGCGATCTTCAACGGCATCCACCTCAACCCGCTGGAGCCCGGCAACGTCAGCTACCTGCTCTGGATGCTGATGGGCTACATGCTGGTCACCGCGGTCCTGGTGGTCACCCTCGGCCGGCTCGGCGACATGTACGGCCGGGTACGCATCTACAACGCCGGCTTCGCCCTCTTCACCGTCACCTCGGTGGTCCTCTCCCTCGACCCGTTCGACGGGGGCGGGGGCGCGCTGTGGCTGATCGGCTGGCGGGTGCTCCAGGCCGTCGGCGGCGCGATGCTGATGGCGAACTCGGCGGCGATCCTCACCGACGTCTTCCCCGCGAAGCAGCGGGGTACCGCCCTCGGCATCAACATCGTCGCCGGCATCGCCGGCTCGTTCATCGGTCTGGTGCTCGGCGGTCTGCTCGCCGAGTGGAACTGGCGTTCGATCTTCTGGGTGAACGTGCCGATCGGACTGCTCGGCACCGTCTGGGCGTACCGGTCACTGCGGGAGAACCGGGTCCGGGTCCGGGCCCGGATCGACTGGTGGGGCAACCTCACCTTCGCGATCGGACTCACCGTGCTGCTCGCCGGTATCACGTACGGCATCCAGCCGTACGGCGGACACACCATGGGCTGGACCAATCCGTGGGTGCTGGCCGGGCTGATCGGCGGGGTCGCGATCCTCGCGCTGTTCTGCCTGGTCGAGAGCCGGGTGGCCGAGCCGATGTTCCCGTTGCGGCTGTTCCGGATCTCCGCCTTCGCCAGCGGCAACGCGGCCAGCCTGCTCGGCTCGATCGCCCGGGGTGGCCTGCAGTTCATGCTGATCATCTGGCTGCAGGGGATCTGGCTGCCGCTGCACGGCTACAACTACGAGCAGACCCCGCTCTGGGCCGGCATCTACCTGCTGCCGCTCACCATCGGTTTCCTCGCCGCCGGCCCGCTGGCCGGGGCGCTCTCCGACCGGTTCGGCGCCCGGATCTTCGCCGCCGGTGGCCTGCTGGTGATGGCGGCCTCCTTCGCCGGCCTGCTACTCATCCCGAGCGACTTCAACTACTGGGTCTTCGCCGTACTGGTCTTCCTGAACGGTCTCGGTGGCGGCCTCTTCGCCGCGCCGAACACCGCGATGATCATGTCGAGTGTGCCGGCCCGGCTCCGGGGTGCCGCCTCCGGCATGCGGGCGACCTTCCAGAACGCCGGCATGGTCCTCTCGATCGGTGTCTTCTTCTCGCTGATGGTGGCCGGGCTGGCCGGCTCGCTGCCGGGCACCCTGGAGTCCGGGCTGACCGCACAGGGCGTACCGGAGAGCACCGCGCACTCCATCGCCGGACTGCCGCCGGTCGGTACGCTCTTCGCCGCCTTCCTCGGCTACAACCCGATCGAACAGTTGCTCGGCCCAGAACTGCTCGGCACGCTGCCCGAATCGAGCGCGCACACGCTGGTCGGTCGGGAGTTCTTCCCCAACCTGATCTCCGTACCGTTTCACCACGGGTTGACCGTGGTGTTCTGGCTCGCCATCGCGATGGCGGTGGTCGGGGCGATCGCCTCACTGTTGACCACGAAGGCACCGGCGGCTGAACCGCCCACCGACCTCCCGCGCCGACCCAAGGCCGATTGACCCGACCGGCCACACGTCCACCGGACACCGGCCAGCGGGCTCAGCCGGGTACGCCCCACTGGCTGACGAGTTCGGCGAGCCGGTCCCAGGCCGGCGACGTCACGCTGGCCGAGGTCCCGACCAGCCGGGCGGCGGTCGGGTCCGGAAGCTGTTCGTCCTCGATCCCACCGTCGCGGTTGGCCATCCAGCGCCGCATCCGGTCTGCCAGCACGGGCAGGCGCGGATCCTCGGGAGCCCAGTCGAACGCCGCGTCGTACTCCAGGTAGATCCCGACACACTCCGGGTCGTCGATCGAGTCGCGCTTGCCGGCAAAGAGCGGGGCCGCCTCCTCCGGCGAGACCGAGTACAACAGGATCCAGGTGTCCCGCTCCATCCGTACCAGTCGCTCGCTCACGCCGAGCACCCGCAGTCGGTCGAGGAAGTCGGCCACCTCGGGCGGGACGAACAGCCGGTCGCCGCCGCTGAGTCGGGCGATCCGCTCGCGGGTACGGATCAACTCCTCAACCCGTTCCCGCAGGGTGCGGTCGATCTCGGCGACCGCCGCGGCGAACCGGTCCGGGTCGGCCACGAGCAGTTCCCTGACCCTGGCGAGCGGCACACCGGCTTCGGCCAGCGTCTTGATTTTGACCAGCTCGATGGCGTGGTCGGCACCGTAGCTCCGGTAGCCCGACGAGCCACGCGGTGGTTCCTTGAGCAGTCCGCGCTCGTGGTAGTGGCGGACCGCCTTGATCGTCACGCCCGCGTACCCGGCGAGCTGGCCAATGGTGATCATTTTCGTCGGTCTCCCCTCGACCAGCCCGGAAGCGAAACGTACCGCCTGTCACCCGGGTAGCGGGCTAGCGCACGGCTGTCCGGACCCGGGTGAAGAGGCGGCCGCCGAAGTCCACCCCGACGACCCCGCCGGTCGCGTCGCGGGTGAAGAAGCCGCGTTGCCCGGTCAGCCCGCCCTCGGTGATGAGGTACTCGTCGCCATCGCCCGGGAGCAGGCCCGTCGCGGCCGGCGGGTAGTCCGGGGGCGCCTCGCCCGCCAGTCCCGCGCGGATCTCCGGCTTGATCCCGACCTCGAGCGTCAGCCCCGCCCCGTCGGTCGCGATGACCAGCGCCATCGCGTCGTTCTCGTAGCGTCCCGCGATCTCGGCGGCGCGCCCCGCGTCGTACGGAACCGGCTCCGGGTCCCGGTCGACCACCCCGAGGTAGTGCGCGAGCGCCCAGCGCACCACGGCCTGGTTGAACGGAGTACCGTCCGGACCGGCGTTGGCGAACGAGACGACCGCGAAGTCACGCCCAGGAACGGTGAGCAGTTCGGCGAACTGGCCGTCCGACGACCCAACATGCCCGGCAGTACGGACGCCGTCCACGTCGCGCAGGAACCAGGCGATGCCGAGGGCCTGGCCGGCGCTGCTGCCCCGCAGCGCCACCGTCGGCTCCGTCATGCTCCGCAGCAGTTCGGCGGGGAGGACCCGCTCGCCGCCTTCGGCGCGTCCGTCGCCCAGGTGGAACCGGGCCCACCGCAGCTGGTCACGCACCGAGGACGCCAGACCCGAGCCGGGGTTGTTGCCGCGTCCACCCGGCCGCCACGGCCGCGCGATGGAGAGCCTGCCGTCCTCGCCACGGTTGTGCCCCACGGCGAACCGCCGGGTCATCACGTCGAGGGGGGCGAAGAGGCTGTGCGACAGCCCCAGCGGCTCGGTGAGCAGCGAGGCGACGGCTTGCTCATACGTCAGGCCCGTGACCTTCTCCACGATCCGGCCGGCCAGGTTGTAGCCGGCCTGACTGTACGAGACGCGGGTGCCGGGCGGCGCGATCAGCTTCAGGTCGGCCAGCCGCGCCACGTAGCCGGCCAGTGCGTCGTTCCCCTCCCCGGGCTCCACGATGACCGACCAGTCCAGTCCCGACGTGTGGTTGAGCAGTTGCAACACGGTGACCTCCGCCGCGGCCCGCTCGTCGGCGAGCGCCAGCTCGGGGACGTACCTCCGCACCGGCGCGTGCAGGTCGACCCGCCCTTGGGCGACGAGGCACATCAGCGCGCTCGCCGTGTAGGTCTTCGTGACCGAGCCCAGCGCGAACAGCGTGTCCGGGTCGACCGCGACGGGGTTCTCGACGCTCGTCACGCCGTGGCACGCGTAGACCTCCCGGCTCTCCACCCAAACTCCGACGGCCGCGCCCGGGATGCCGAACCTCGTGGCGGTCGCCGCGACGAATTCGGAGAGCGTGTCGTGTGACATTCGGTTTCCTTCCGTCCTCTGCGCGCCGGGTGCCGAGCCGGCCACGACCTCCCCGTGCCGGCTCGCTCCGTGTTTCCGCGCGTTCCTGCCACGAATGCTCGGACCCTGCCCCAGGGGCAAGGTCAAGCCTGGTGGGACATCTCCTGTACGGAATCACCTCGGGCGCCCGGCAGAGACGGCACGTTGATCGGTGCGAACCGGGTGCCGTCGGCGTGACCGCCGGCCAGGGGGTCGCCACGGCGGGAATGTGCGGGCCGCGTCGATCGGTACGGGATCGGGCCGTGGTCCACCCGAACGGTGC
>NZ_JBDPLT010000109.1:0-1157 GCF_039871775.1 Plantactinospora sp. B5E13 | reverse complement strand
CGTGGCTTGGTGTTACTTCGTGGTGATTGACTCTGGCTCGTGGGGTTGACGCAGCAGCAGCGGGCTGAACTGTCCAGTCTGGTCGGTGACCGGCGGGTGGACGCGGTGGTGGCGGGGCGGGCGCGGATGGTGTTGTGGCGCGACGAGGGCCGTAGCGCGGAGGAGGTCGCGGTCCTGGCCGGGGTGTCGCGTCCGACGGTGAACACCTGGGTACGCCGGTATCACGCCCATGGCGTGGCGGGTCTTGCCGATCGGCCCCGGCCGGGTAAGCCTGCGGAGGTTCCCGGACGGGTGCGGGCGCGGATCCTCGCCCTGAGCCGGATGGCGCCACCGGCGGTGACCGGTCTGACGCACTGGTCGAGCCGGGAGATGGCGAACTACCTGGCCAGACACGAGAACATCACGGTGTCGCACAACTTCATCGCCGATCTGTGGCGCCAGCACGGGCTCCAGCCGCATCGGTCCGGCACGTTCAAGCTCTCCAGGGATCCGGCGTTCGCTGACAAGGTCGTCGACATCGTCGGTCTGTACCTGAACCCGCCCGACGGGGCGGTCGTCCTCTGCGTCGATGAGAAGACGCAGGTCCAAGCTCTCGACCGGAGCCAGCCGCTGCTGCCGATCGACTTCGACCGCACCGAGAAACGCACCCACGACTACGTCCGGCACGGCACCACGAACCTGTTCGCCGCTCTCGATGCCGCGACCGGCCAGGTCACCGCCCGATGCTTCCCGAAACGACGCGGCAGCGAGTTCCTGACCTTCATGAAAACGGTCGCCGCCGCCTACCCCGACCGCGAACTGCACGTGGTCGTGGACAACCTGTCCACCCACGCCACCGACGAGGTGAAAGCCTGGCTCGCCGCCAACCCCCGGATCGTCTTCCACTTCACCCCCACCGGCTCATCGTGGTTGAACATGATCGAGATCTGGTTCGGGATCATCACCCGGCAGGCGATCCGACGCGGCACCTTCACCTCCGTCACCCGACTGACCAGGGCGATCAACGACTACGTCACCGCGTGGAACACCAACGCGAAACCGTTCGTCTGGACCGCGACCCCCAGCGAGATCCTGGCCAAGGTCCGCTGGGTCCACACCGAGGTCCGCAAACTCCTCACCAACAACGACAAGTAAACGATCTCAATTACGCGACACTA
>NZ_JBDPLT010000108.1:0-1166 GCF_039871775.1 Plantactinospora sp. B5E13 | reverse complement strand
CCCGCGGCCAGCCTTCAGGCGAGTTTTCCCAGTTCTCTTGCCGGCCGTACACCGTGAGGTCCAGGGCGTGGTAGGTGGTCATCAACGCCTCCACGCCCCGCCCGGTGGTCCAGTAGGTTTCGTAGACCTCGTCGCCGTCGCGCAGGTAGCACGCGATGAACCCGAAGTCGCGACCGTCGGCCAGAGCCGGGTCGGAGTCTCTCGCCGAATACCAGGGGAACCTGTAGCCCATGAACTCCGCGAACGGGGCACTTTCGTCGTAGGGACCCTGGCAGAACACGGCGTAGGTGACGTCCCGAGCGTGCAGGTAGTCCAGCATCTGCAGGTGACAGGTCGAGAAGGTGCACCCCTCACACTGATGCTCGTACGGTTTGCCGTCGTGCCACATGTGGAAGTAGGCGATGAGCATCCGGCGGCCCTCGAACACCTCCACCAGTGGGGTGTCCCCGCCAGGGCCCCGCACCGTCACCGTCGGCATCAGGGTCATCGGCAGCTGACGACGAGCGGCTGCGATCGCGTCTCCCTCGCGGGTATGGGCCTTCTCCCGGACCAGCAGTTCGTTGCGCTCGCGCAGCCAGGTCTCCCGGTCGACGACCGGGGGCGCGGCGGCGGTGGACGCGGGGGTTGCCGTCATGGCTGTCTCCTTCGTGGAGTGGGGTTCGGTCACAGGTACAGACGACCGAGTCGGCGATCGTCATCGGTGACCGATGACGGATGGGGTCCGCGGTCGTCAGTACGGTGGTGAGGCCCACTCAGCCCCGGGGAGATCACATGTCCGACTCGCCTGACGAGCCGGCGGTCTGGCTGCAGCGCGCCTTCGACGAGCACCGGCGTGAGCTACACGTGCACTGCTACCGCCTCGCCGGGAACGTCACCGACGCGGACGACCTGGTGCAGGAGACCTTCCTGCGTGCCTGGCGGGCTCGCGACCGCTTCGAGGGTCGGGCGTCGGCGCGCACCTGGCTCTACCGGATCGCCACGAACGTCTTCCTCGACAGCCGCAAGGCGGCCGGTCACCGGACGGTACCGTATGGTGACCCGCTGGAGTGGTCCACCGAGCTCGGTCCCTATCCCGACGCCCTGCTGGCCGACGATCCGCAGACCGGTCTCGCCGCCCGGGAGACCGTCGAGCTGGCCGTGATCGCAGCGCTCATGTACCTGCCGCC
>NZ_JBDPLT010000107.1:0-1242 GCF_039871775.1 Plantactinospora sp. B5E13 | reverse complement strand
TGCTCCGCCTGACCGCTGAGTACCTCGATGTCGGCGGCGAGCAGCTGCGCCGGTACGTCGTCCGGCGCCGCCTCGGCCGCGGCCATCGCCGCCGCCGGGGCGCCCCCCGCCCCCCCCCGGGCCCGTCGTCCGGTGTCAGTGGCCGGCGTCGCCGATGCCGCGACGGGCGCGAGCAGCGTCCAGTTCCCGTCGGATCTCGGCGGCCAGGACGGGCAGGTTCTCCGTGCTCCACATCGTGTAGTGGTCGCCAGGAACCTCCCGGGTCGGTACCTCCGGAAGGAACCGCTCCCAGCCACGATCCTGATCCGAGTCGACGGCGTTGATCAGATGTACCGGCACCGGCGGCACCCGGTCCGGTAGGTAACGGTAGTTCGCCCGTACGTTCGCGCTGAACACCCGGTAGCGACGCAGCAGGTCGTCGCGGACGTCGGCGGGAACGAGCCCGGCGCCGGTCAGCGCGTCGAGGAGCTCGTCCAGCAGTATGTCGGGATCGACTCCCGGGTGCAGGAAATCCAGGTCCGGCATCGGCCGGCCCACGATGCCGGCGAGGTCCACCGCCCACTGCCGCATGGTCCCGATCGTGTCCGGCGGCTCCGATCCGGTGGGCACCGGGGAGTCCAGCAGCAGGACCAGGTCGACCCTGGCCCCGGCGTCGGTGAGGATCCGGGCCATCTCGAACGCCACCAGCCCTCCCATGGACCACCCGGAGAGCAGGTAGGGCCCGTTGGGACGGGTCCGGCGCACCGCCTGGACGTAACGCTCGGCGAGGTCGACCACCCGGTCGAGCGGCACCACGTCCTCCTCCAGGCCCGGTGCCTCCAACCCGTACACGGACTGGTCCGGGCCGAGTTGTCGGGCGAGTGCGGCGTAGGAGTAGGCCGAGCCGGAGACGGCGTGCACGATGAACAACGGCGGCTGGGTGCCCGCCACCTCCTGTAGCGGCACCACCGGGGACCAGTCCGGGCTGGGGGCGGCGGCCAGTCCTCCGGCGCCGACCCCGCCGCCCGCCTGGTCGACCAGTCGGCCCAGGGCCAGCACCGTCGGGGCCGCGTAGAACTGGCGCAGGGTCACCGTCGTCCGGAGTCGCTGTACGACCAGGCTGGTCACCTGAGCTGCCTGGAGGGAGTTGCCGCCGAGGTCGAAGAAGTTGTCGTCGGTGCTGATCGGGTTGGTGGTGGTCAGGATGGTGGTGAAGATGTCGGTGATCTGTTGTTCGGTCGGGGTCGTGGGTGGGGTGACGGT
>NZ_JBDPLT010000106.1:0-1553 GCF_039871775.1 Plantactinospora sp. B5E13 | reverse complement strand
CCCTGTCTGTCAGGGTGAGTTGAGGCCAGCGGCTCATAGCAAGTCCGTCGGACAGGGCGAGTTCAGGATCGAGAAGCGTTGAATACTGTTGTTGGCGTGGTGACGGCCCAGGATGGGGTCATGAGTCGCAAGAAGGGGCCGCGTTCGGATGGTCCGCGGGCACGCCGGTCGTTCACCCCGGGACAGAAGCTGGAACTGCTGGCCGGCTACGAGCGGGCGGTCGCGGCGGGTGAGGGCGGGGCGTTCCTGCGGCGGGAGGGTTTGTACTCGTCGTTGATGTCGGAGTGGCGCCGTGCGCGGGACGCGGGATTGTTGCAGGGCAAACCGGCTGGTGAGACGGTCGGGAGGCCGTCGGCGGAGCAGGCGGAGATCGCCCGGTTGCGGCGTGAGCTGGCGCAGGCGCAGGCGAAACTGGCGCGTACGGAGACGGCGTTGACGATCATGGGAAAAGCGCGAGAGCTCTTGGAGGACATCTCCAGGAGCGAGCCGGACGATCCGGACGTGTTCGGGCTCGGCAGGCGCTGATGGACGCGTTTCAGGAGTTGACCGGTGCGGGGACCACGACCCGGGCCGCGGCGGCGATGACCGGGATCGCCCGGTCCAGCGTCGATCGGGACCGACGTCGGTCGAGCCCGTCACGCCGGCCGCGTCCGGCGCCGGCGAACGCGCTCACCGCGGCGGAGCGGGAGCACGTGTTGCGGCTACTGAACGGCCCGCGGTTCGTCGACGCCGCTCCGGCGCAGATCTACGCCGCTCTGCTCGACCAGGGCGTCTACGTCGGCTCGATCGCCACGATGTACCGGATCCTGCGTGAACACCGGCAGGTCAAAGAGCGTCGCCGGCTGGCCCGGCATCCGGCGCGTCAGCGTCCGGAACTGGTCGCCGACGCGCCGCGGCAGGTGTTCAGTTGGGACATCACGAAACTGGCCGGACCGGTGAAGGGCTCCTACTTCGACGCCTACGTGATGATAGACATCTACTCCAGGTACATCGTCGGTGTCCGGGTCCACGCCCGCGAGTCCGGTCCCCTCGCGGAGTCGATGATGCGTGAGGTCTTCGACGTCCACGGCGTCCCGCACGTCGTCCACGCTGACCGGGGCACGTCGATGACCTCAAAGTCGGTGTCTGACCTGCTCGAGGACCTGACCGTGACCCGGTCACACTCCCGACCGAAGGTGTCGAACGACAACCCGTACAGCGAAGCCTGGTTCAAGACGTTGAAGTACGCGCCGGTCTTCCCGGACAGGTTCGCGTCCCTCACCGCCGCACGAGCGTTCATGACCGACTTCGTGACCTGGTACAACAACTGCCACCGGCACTCCGGGATCGGCCTGCACACCCCCGCCGAGGTCCACCACGGCCGCCACCACACCGTCCGCGCCGGCCGCGAGGACACCCTCGCCGCAGCCCGGACGGCACACCCGGAACGCTTCGGCACCAACCGGCTCCTACCGAAGATCCTCGATCTACCCGAACACGTTTGGATCAACAAACCAGAGGCGGAACCTCAGGCCGCATAACTCCCGCTGGCCTCAAATCCTTGACACGTTCCG
>NZ_JBDPLT010000105.1:0-1640 GCF_039871775.1 Plantactinospora sp. B5E13 | reverse complement strand
CCTTCTCGAACGGCACCTCATTGTCATACGCACCCAACGTCACATCACGAACCCGCCCCAACAACTCCACAAACGACGGATCCCCCGAAAGATCCGTCCGCAACACCACCAGATTCGTGAAATAACCAACCAGACGCTCCAACTCCGGACGCGACCGACCCAACGTCGTCGTCCCCACCGCCACATCATCCAAACCCGAATACCGCGACAACACCACCTTCACCGCAGCCGCCAACACCATAAACAAAGAAACCCCCTGCGAACGCGCCAACTCCCGCACACCCGCCAACACCGAACCCGACAACACCCCCTCCACCACATCACCACCATAAGAAGGCACCACCGGACGCGGCCGATCCGACGGCAATTCCAAAACCGGCACCCCCGCCAAACACCCCTCCCAATACCCCAACCGCCGCTCCAACACCTCCCCCCGCAACCAATCCCGCTGCCACACCGCAAAATCACCAAACTGCACCGGCAACTCCCCCAAAACCGGCTCCCCACCCCCCACCAACGCCCCATAACACACCGACAACTCACCATTCAACAAACCCACCGACCACCCATCCGCCACACTGTGGTGAACACCGATGGTGAGCACGTGGTGCTCGTCGCCCAGCACGATCAGACGGGTACGGAACAGTGGCCCGGCCGCGAGGTCGAAGGGACGCCGGACCTCCTCCTCGCCGACCAGACGCTGCACCTCGGCCTCGCGCTGTTCCTCGGGCAGGTGCCGAAGGTCGTCACGGACCATGGTCGCGGTCACAAAACCCTGGTCGATGTGCTGGAACGGCCGCCCCTGACGTACCGCGAACACCGTCCGCAGCGCTTCGTGCCGCTGGACGAGCAGGTCGAAGGAGCGGCGCAGCGCGACGACGTCCAGCGGGCCACGCAGGCGCAGCACCTGGACGATGTTGTAGGTCGGCTGGCCGGGGTCGAGCTGGTCGACGAACCAGAGCGCCTCCTGGCCGAACGACAACGGCACGGGCTGGCCCGCGGGACGGACGCCGAGTCGCGGCTCGCCCTGCGCGGCCGCCGCCGCCTTCTTACGCTGTTCCAGCAGGGCGAGCAGGGCCTGACGCTTGTCGGACAGGTTCGCCACGCGGGTCTCGAACTCAGCCATGCTGGATCGTTCCTTCCTGAAGATCGGCTTCGGCGCCCTGTTCCCTCGAAGGTCCGGCCACCGGCGAGTCAACCGGCCCACGAACATCCGACGGGCCGGCCACCGGACCACCAGGAGCCGACGGCCCGGAGCCGGTCGCCAGGTCCGGCTCGGACGCCTGCTCGGCGCCCGCCAGTTCGGCGGCGAGGAGACGCTCGACCTCCTCGTCGGACATCTGCTCGACCTCGTTGAGCAGCTGCCAGCGCAGCGTTTCCTCGTCCTGACCGTCGGGTGCCGCCAACGCGTCGATGCGGTTGGCGAGGGTGGCGATGTTCGGGGCGGTGTAGAAGTCGCGGACTCCGAGGGTGGTGCCGAAGGCGTTGTTGAGTCGGTTGACGACCCGGATGACCTGGAGGGAGTTGCCGCCGAGGTCGAAGAAGTTGTCGTCGGTGCTGATCGGGTTGGTGGTGGTCAGGATGGTGGTGAAGATGTCGGTGATCTGTTGTTCGGTCGGGGTCGTGGGTGGGGTGACGGT
>NZ_JBDPLT010000104.1:0-1692 GCF_039871775.1 Plantactinospora sp. B5E13 | reverse complement strand
GCCTCGATCCACCGATGCGGTTCGTGTTGATCGCAGTTGAATAGATTTGATCCGATGTGGTTTCGGGGCAGGGTGGATTCGCCGATTACGTGGTCGGCTTGCTCGGGGCAGGGTTGTGCGGGGGTGGGGCGGGGTTCGTGGCCTGTGGTCGGGGCCGCCTGGTTCCGGTCGGTATGTGGTGGTCAGCCGGGTGCGGTATGGACGGCGGTGAACAGATTCTCGAACGCGGCCTGCCAGGGCCAATACTCGGGTAGGTGCAGGTGGATGGTGCGGGCCCGGTGCGCGAGGCGGGCGGCGACGTTGACGATCCGGGTCCGGATCGTGGTGGTTCGGGCGGTCGTCCAGGTGCCGGTGGCGAGGTGCCCGGCGGCCCGGGTGAGGTTGTGGGCGAGTCCGGCGCAGGTCAGCCAGGCGGCGTTGGCGTTGAACCGGCCGGAGGGCAGGTGGGCGAGGGGGCCGGCGATCAGGTCGGCGTTGATTTGCTCGATGACCGCGTGCTGCCGGTGCTGGGCTTCGGCCTGTACGAGGGTGTAGGGGCTGTCGGTGAAGACCGTGTGGTACCGGTAGGCGGGCAGGAGTTCTTCCTGGCCGGGGGCCTGAGCCGGGTCGTCGCGGCGGATCCGGCGCACGATCAGCCTTGCGGTCACCGCGTGCCGGGTGCCGGCGAACGCGGTGTAGGTGGTCTCGGCGATCTGCGCGTCGGAGATCCACCGCCCGGCGTCCTCGTCCCAGACGGCCCGCGGATATCGGATGTCGATCCACTGGTCCTCGGCGATGCCGTCGCAGGCGGCGCGGATCTTGGTGTCGATGCGGGTGGTGACCGAGAACCGCACCTGGTGGCGTCGGCAGGTGCTGATGACCGTCTTGGCGTAGAACGCCGAGTCGGCCCGCACGACGATCTCGCCGGTCGCGCCGCAGGCGCGGGCGGTGCCGATCGTCTCGGCGATCATGCTGGCAGCGCCCTTGCTGGAACCGGTGTTACCCGAGCGCAGCCTCGTGGCGGCGACGACCGGCGCCGACAGCGGGGTGGACAACGTCGCCACGAGGGGGTTGTAGCCGCGTAGCCAGACGTTGTAGCCACCGACCTTGGCGTGACCGAACCCGATGCCCTGCTTCTGCTTGCCGTAGACCCGCCGCAGCATCGAGTCGATGTCCACAAACGTCAACACGTCCGCGCCGGCCAGGATCGGTACCCGGCCGGCCAGGCCGATCAGGGTGTCACGGGCGGCGGCCTGCAACTGCCGCACGTGCCCGTGGGTGAAGGTGCGCAGGAACGAGCCGAGCGTCGAGGGTGCGTACACGCTACTGAACAGTGACCGCATCCCGCCGTGCCGAGCCACGTCGAGGTCATCGATGCTGTCCGCACCGGCGATCATCCCGGCCACGATCGCGGCGACCTTGCCGGCCGGGTTCGCGCCCTTGTCCGTCGGCAGGCTCACCCGGTCGGCGACCGCGTCATGCAGACCGGCCTGCTCGGCCAGGCGCATCACCGGGACCAGACCGGCACACGACACCAGATTCGCATCATCGAACGTCACGGCCGTCACCGGCGCGTCATAGCGTAATCTCACCTGCGAGGTGCCCTCTCGAACCGAGCGATAGAAGCCTGAAGCACTCCTATCCTTCCAGTTCAGAGGGCACTTTCTATCTCCGGGGTCCTGCCGGGCCGATCTTCATCGGTGGATCGAGGCT
>NZ_JBDPLT010000103.1:0-1730 GCF_039871775.1 Plantactinospora sp. B5E13 | reverse complement strand
TCCCCACCCCGGGGAGCCGGCCCGCTCCGTCGTACCCGACGCAGGGTCAGTCGGCCGGCCGTTCTCCGGCGAACCGGATGATCAGCCGGGCGACCACGACGGCGTAGCCGACCAGGACCAGGGCGAGCGGTGGGAGGAGAGCCATCGGCTCGACCCCGACCACGCTGACCGCGACGATCAGGGCGACGGCGAGCGCCGCGAGGATCACCCGCTGTCGGGGCAGGCGTCCCAGGGAGATCCGCTGCAGGGCCAGGCCGCAGAGGATCCAGGTTCCGAGTGAGACGGCGACCAGCAGACGCAGGATGCCGGGCAGTTCCGGTGAGTCGGCGGCAACGTGTCGGACGATCTGCCCGAGGGCCCAGCCGAACAGCACCATGGCCGCGCCGAGCAGCCCGTGTACGGCCGCGTACTCGACCCCGGCCTGGAGTCGGGGGCTGCTCAACCCGCTGCTCACGAAGGTGCTGTAGACCCACCACACCGAGGCCGGGATCGCGAAGGCGACGACCGCGGTCAGCGCGACCGACGCTGACGGGCGGGCCGGCACCGCGTCGAGCAGGTCGGTCAGACTCACTCCCAGCAGAATGATGGTGAACTGTCCGAACCGCTCGGGTAGGTGCAGCGGATGGACCGGGTGCCGGATCAGCCGGCGGCGGCCGAGCCACGGGGTCAGCAGTTCGATGGCCAGCGCGACGATCCAGAACACCGGCCGGGTGTGCACCGGGGCGGCGAGCGAGGCGGCCCAGAGCAGCCAGCCGGTGCCGAATCCGGTCAGGTAGACGGTGGTCAGCTCCCGTACGACCGGACCGGTGCTGCGGACCCGGAGATAGAGCACGAGCAGGGTGCCGCGTACGACGAGGTAGCCGATCGGTAGGAGCAGCGTGTTCGGCGCATCCTCGACGCCGACCGCCATGCTGCCGGCGCCGATCATGCAGACGAGTACGGCGAGCCGGTGTGTGAAGTCGTCCGGGTCGAAGCGGGTGTCGTAGAACGCCTGCCCGCCCCAGGCCCACCAGACGACAACGTAGAGACCGGCGGTTTCGAGGATCTCCCCACCGGCGGGGGTGGCGTCGGGCAGGCGCTGCTGCACGGCGAGCAGCGCCAGGACAAAGACCAAGTCGAGGAAGAGTTCCAGCCAACTGGCGTGTCGTTCCTGCTCCTCCTGGTTCGGCAGGGCGGACGGTTCGAGCCCCCATCGGGCGGCGATCCGGGATGGCCGGAGTTCGACGCGTCGGCGGCGCCGGTCCGGCGTACCGGATCCGTCCGCCTTTTGCCGTTCCGGGCTCACAGGCGGTAATCATCTCGGTTCGCCACCCGGGCCGGGAGGCAAATCACAGACCGGCTCGGGATACGTGTGGCCGGACAGTGACGTGAGAACCTTTGGTGGGAAAAGTAGCGGATCGCGGCTTTAATCCATCAGCCGTTCGGCTAGATTTCGTGGAGACTAACGGTCTAGAGTGATGACCTGAACGGACCACCAGACGCGCCCATCCACAGACGCCCACGACCCACAGACGCCCACACGCTCGGTGCAGGGAGGACCACCATGACCGCGACCACCAACCGGCAAGTAGTCACACCCCACACCACCGCAACCCCCGACCCCGCCACCCTCACCGACAGCGCCACCAACCTCCTGCACACCCTCGCCGCGCTGCCCACCAACCACCCCGACCGGGCCACCCTGCGCGACAAGACCATCGAAGCCTGGCTCCCCCTGGCCAACCACCTCG
>NZ_JBDPLT010000102.1:0-1786 GCF_039871775.1 Plantactinospora sp. B5E13 | reverse complement strand
ACGACGGGATCAAGCCTGACCGCCCAGAGTGGGCGATCCGGCCCCCGACCCTGAGCTGGTCCTGCCGAGGCCCGTGGGTTCGGCCCGACCCGTGGAGACGCTGTTTCGATCGCCCGCTTGGAATGTCCGAAGGAGACCGGGAAGATGACGTTGGTGGCCGGGGTCGACTCGTCGACCCAGTCGTGCAAGGTGGTGATCCGGGACGCCGAGACCGGGGCGCTGGTCCGCAGCGGCCGGGCGGCACATCCCGACGGTACGGAGGTCGACCCGGCCGCCTGGTGGAGCGCCCTGCAGGAGGCGATCGCCCAGGCCGGCGGGCTGGACGACGTCGCGGCACTTTCCGTCGGCGGGCAGCAGCACGGCATGGTCTGCCTCGACGAGGCGGGCGAGGTGGTCCGGCCGGCGCTGCTCTGGAACGACACCCGGTCGGCGGGGGCGGCGGCCGAACTGGTCGACGAACTCGGCGGCGGTGAGGTCGGCGGACAGGCCTGGGCCGACGCGGTCGGCAGCGTGCCGGTGGCCAGCTTCACCGTCACCAAGCTGCGCTGGCTGGCCCGGCACGAGCCGGCCAACGCGGCCCGGGTGGCGGCGGTCTGCCTGCCACATGACTGGTTGACCTGGCGGCTGGGCGGGGCCGCCGGGCTCGACGCGCTGCGCACCGACCGGGGGGACGCCAGCGGCACCGGCTACTGGTCGCCGGCGACCGGGGAGTACCGGCTTGACCTGCTGGAGCGGGCGTTCGGGCGTACCGTCGCGGTGCCCACCGTGCTCGGGCCGGCCGACGTGGCCGGCAGGCTGCCCAACGGCGCGCCGCTCGGGCCGGGGACCGGCGACAACGCGGCGGCCGCGCTCGGCGTCGGCGCGCTCCCGGGTGACGTGGTGGTCTCCATCGGTACGTCGGGGACCGTGTTCAGCGTGGCGGACGGCCCGGCGGCCGACCCGTCCGGGACGGTGGCCGGTTTCGCCGACGCGACCGGCCGCTTCCTGCCGCTGGTCTGCACCCTGAACGCGGCCCGGGTGCTGGACGCGGCGGCGGCGATGCTCGGGGTGAGCCTGGACGACCTGGCGAAGCTCGCGTTGTCCGCCCCGGCCGGGGCGGACGGCCTGGTGATGGTCCCCTACCTGGAGGGGGAACGGACCCCGAACCGTCCACTCGCGACCGGCGCGGTGCACGGGCTGACCCTGCGGACCTCCACGCCGGCGCACCTCGCCCGGGCGGCGGTCGAGGGCATGCTCTGCGCGCTCGCCGACGGCCTGGATGCGATGCTGGCGCACGGCGCGACCGCGAACCGGATCATCCTGGTCGGCGGCGGTGCCCGCTCCGAGGCGGTACGCCGGATCGCGCCCGAGGTCTTCGGCTGCCCGGTGCTGGTCCCCGAGCCGGGGGAGTACGTCGCCGACGGCGCCGCCTGGCAGGCCGCCTGGGTGCTGGCGGGCGGGGAACAGCCGCCCACCTGGTCCGCCGGCCGGTCCCAGGAGTACGCCGGTGCGGGCGTACCGCAGATCCGGGAGCAGTACGCCGCGGCGCGGGGCCTGGTCCTCGACCGCCCTGCGGCTCGGTAGCGCCGCCGGTTCCATCGATTGCACAACTTCGGGGAAGTAGTGGCTTCTGCTCCGGCTGAGGCCACTACTTCCCTGAAACAGCACGATCTGGCGCTAAGCCTCGATCCACCGATGAAGATCGGCCCGGCAGGACCCCGGAGATAGAAAGTGCCCTCTGAACTGGAAGGATAGGAGTGCTTCAGGCTTCTATCGCTCGGTTCGAGAGGGCACCTCGCAGGTGAGA
>NZ_JBDPLT010000101.1:0-2013 GCF_039871775.1 Plantactinospora sp. B5E13 | reverse complement strand
CAGGCGAGGCTCCCGGTCGGGGCATCGGATCTTGGTCGACTGCTGTCTTACCTGGAGCCTCGCCCTCATCGATCTCCGGGCCCGCCGCACCCACCCTGAGCTGCAAGATCAGCTTGGAAAAGACTCAAGGTTGGGCGAGGCCGGCGACGACGGCGTCGCGGTCGCCGACAAGACCGGCGGCGAAGCCACGGATTTCGGGGTATCCGGCGTGGCGGGCTCGGTCGATCCAGGCGTCGAGGTGCTGCCCGGTGCCCTGGTGACGGACCAGCGCAGCAAACCCGCGGGCGAGGCCGGCGACGGTGTCGAGGTCCGGGCAGCGGCGGCGGGCGTCGGCGAGATCGACGTGTTCGTCGTCGGTGAGTTTGTGGCCGGGTCGCATGATCCAGGCGGCGATCCGCCGGGCCGACGGCACCCGGACTGCGATCGCAGGGGCAGGCCGGGCGCGGTTGATGGTGAGCCAGTCCCGCAGCACCCGCAAGCTGCCTTGGTAGCCGCGGGCCAGGATCTCGACGTGCAGGTTAGCGGTCTGGTGGATGCCGTCGGTAAGGCGTTGCCGCAGGTAGGAGTGAAACGGGGCGAGGACGCTGGGTCTGCTGCTGGCATTCGGGCCGATCAACGCCTCGGCGGTGGCGGCATGGGCGTACTTGCGGGCGGTTCTGACGTTCATGTCGAGGCGGCGGGCGGTCGCGCTGATCGACAGTCCTTCGGCTCGTAGGGCGTGCACGGCCGCGTGGCGTTGGCGGGTGTTCGCCGCCCGACGCCCCGCCTCGCCCGACTCGTGCGCCGGCGTGACCAGGGCAGATGTTGGTTCGATGTGGGTGCGTAGGCAGCGGCGGTGCCCGCGGATGATTCTCTCGACGGTGTCGCTGAGGTTCTTCAGCAGGTGCCACCGGTCGGCGACCTGGATCGCGTCAGGTGCTCCCTTGCGGGCGCCGTCGGCATAGCCGCCGCCTCGGTCGCGGCAGATGATCTGAACACCGGGATGGTCGTGCAGCCAGGCGGCGAGGGTGTCGGCGGTGCGGTCGGGCAGAACGTCGATCGGCCGGCGGGTATGCATGTCGAGCAGCACGGTCGCGTAGCGGTGCCCACGGCGTCGGGCAAAGTCGTCCACGCCCAGCACCGTCGGTGTCACCGGCGGCGGGTCGGGCATACGGCGGATCATCCGGATCAACGTCGAGCGGGAGACCGACACCGCCAACCGCCGCGCCAATCTGCTGCCCGGTCGACCGCCCAACGCCACCGCGACGGCCTCCAGGTCACCGGCCGCCACGACGGTGTGACGGGCATGCCGACGAGTCAGACCGGGGACCTGCTCAACGAAGGTCCGCCGCCCGCATTCGGTGTTCACGCAGGTGAATCGGCGGACCGTCAACGCGACCAGCACCTCGTGACCACCTAACCTGACATCAGCAAGCCGCCGCACATAGCGACCATGCCTTGTGGTCGACCAGGTGCTGCAGGTGCCACACCGGGCCCGCACAGTCTGTGTCGCCGCATCGATCCTGACCCCGACGCCCCGGACCACCACCGCCTCCAACCGCAGGCCCGTCAGGTGAGGCAGCAACGCCGAAATGATCTCCATCCCGGCACCCAACCCGAACTACCGACGAGCGCGACTCACAAAATGTGTGCCAGAGCCAAGGTTGAGCCGGCGTTGACACGTGCGGCGTTGGGCTTTTTCTGGCGGCGGGGCGATCCTGTACGGGTTTCTTGCGATCAGCCGTGAGTCTGCGCCACGAAGGCAGGAGAACCGCTCGGGTAGCCATTGATCGCTGACCGAGCGGGAGACTGACTGCGGCGCTGACAGTCTGGACCGTCTCGTCCTGCGCGAGTGCTGTGAAATGCCGACTGGCACGCTCGACGAAGTCGTCGACCTGCTCCCGGCAGCTCAGCCTCGATCCACCGATGCGGTTCGTGTTGATCGCAGTTGAATAGATTTGATCCGATGTGGTTTCGGGGCAGGGTGGATTCGCCGATTACGTGGTCGGCTTGCTCGGGGCAGGGTTGTGCGGG
>NZ_JBDPLT010000100.1:0-2146 GCF_039871775.1 Plantactinospora sp. B5E13 | reverse complement strand
CCTGGAGGGAGTTGCCGCCGAGGTCGAAGAAGTTGTCGTCGGTGCTGATCGGGTTGGTGGTGGTCAGGATGGTGGTGAAGATGTCGGTGATCTGTTGTTCGGTCGGGGTCGT
Organism: Plantactinospora sp. B5E13; assembly: GCF_039871775.1. NCBI lineage: Bacteria > Bacillati > Actinomycetota > Actinomycetes > Micromonosporales > Micromonosporaceae > Plantactinospora > Plantactinospora sp. B5E13. The sequence continues at coordinate 2,034 of NZ_JBDPLT010000100.1, read as the reverse complement.
GGGTGGGGTGACGGTCCGGTTGACCGGGGTCGTGGTGTCGGGAACGGGCAGGGCTTTGCGGTCGACCTTGCCGGAGACGGCCAGTGGGAGACTGTCGAGGATCACCCAGGCCGACGGGATCATGTACGGGGGCAGGTCAGCGGCGAGATGGGTACGTAGTTCACTGACCGTCGGCGCGGGCGGGGTGCAGGCGAGGTAGGCGACGAGTCGCTTGTCACCCGGGGTGTCCTCCCGGAGCATGACCACGGCCTGGGCCACGTTCGGATGGGTCGCCAGGACCGCCTCGATCTCCTCCAACTCGATCCGCAGACCACGAAGTTTGACCTGCATGTCGATCCGACCCAGGAACTCCAACTGCCGGTCCGCCGTCCACCGCACCAGGTCCCCGGACCGGTAGACCCGACCCGTGGCCCGGAACGGATCCGGCACGAACTTCTCCGCGGTCAACTCCGGCGCGTTCAGATAACCCCGCGCCAGACCCTCGTCCCCACCGATCAACAACTCACCCGGAACCCCGACCGGACACGGATGCCCGAACCGGTCCACCACATACAACCGGCGATGCGCCAACGGCCGACCAATCGGCGGCGACGACCGCCACACCACCGGCTCACACTCATACATCGTGCAACCGATCGTCGTCTCCGTCGGACCGTAACCATTGATGAACCGACGCCCATCCACATTCCACCGATTCACCAGATCACCAGAAAACGCCTCCCCACCCACCAACACATACTTCAGATCCGGATACGGCTCCGCGTCCACCAACGTCAACATCGCCGGCGGCGCACCCACATACGTACACCGCTCCCGACGAATCAACTCCGACAACGCCTCCGGCGACATCAACGTCTCACGCGGCGCCAACACCAACGCCGCCCCCGTCGTCAACGCCGAAAAAATCTCCGCCTCCGACAAGTCGAACACCAACGACGCATACTGCAACAACCGATCCCCCGGCCCCAGACCAAACGCCGCCGTAAACGACGCCAAATACAACATCAACGCCCGATGCTCAATCAACACACCCTTCGGCCGACCCGTCGAACCCGACGTATACAACACATACGCCAACGAGTCACCATCCGCCCACTCCTCCCACACCACCGGAACAGGCACCGACTCCAACACCGACCACTCCGTATCCACACACACCATCCGCCACCCATCCGGAACCGGCAAAAACCCGACCAGATCCGAATGCGTCAACACCACCCGCGCACCCGTGTCCCGAACAATAAACTCCAACCGGTTCACCGGATTACCCGTATCCAAAACAGTGAACGCCGCCCCCGCCTTCAACACACCCAACAACACCGCCAAAACATCAAACCCACGATCCAACGCCACCGCCACCACATCCTGATGACCCACCCCCACCGACCTCAACCACCGCGCCACCACATCCGACCGCTCCGCCAACTCCCCATACGTCAACTCCCGACCACCGAAAACCGCCGCCACCCCACCCGGAAAACGCCCCGCCACCTCACCAAACACCACATGAACCGGAACCCGCCGATAATCCAACCCCGGCCCACACCCCACCCCCAACAACTCCTCCCACTCCCCACCCGACACCAACGACACCTCCGACACCCGCACCCCACCATCCCCCACCACCCGCTCCAACACCCGCCACACATGACCCACCAACCCCTCCACCCGCCACCGATCAAACAAATCCGTCGCATACTCCACCTGCACCCGCAACTCGTCATCAAACTCGGTGAACGTACACGACAAATCAAACCGCGACCGCTCCAAACGCGGGGTAATCGTCTCCACCGACACCCCCGGCAACTCCAAACCACCACCCGCCGTCCCACCACTCAACAACTGCATACCCACCTGGAACAACGGATTACGACTCGCATCACGAACCGGCGCCACCCGATCAACCACCTTCTCGAACGGCACCTCATTGTCATACGCACCCAACGTCACATCACGAACCCGCCCCAACAACTCCACAAACGACGGATCCCCCGAAAGATCCGTCCGCAACACCACCAGATTCGTGAAATAACC